>JBFYKG010000063.1:0-8019 GCA_041311015.1 Rhodocyclaceae bacterium
TATCGACCAGGGTTTCAGCCAGCGCAATCATGCCACCACATTCGGCGAGCACAGGTTTTCCAGCCTGAACGTGTGCTTGTAGCGATGCAATCATCGAGCGGTTATTGGCGAGCGCGTCGGTGTGTAGTTCAGGGTACCCGCCAGGTAGCCATACGGCGTCACAATCCGGTAGCGTGGCATCGTGCAAGGGTGAAAAGAAGCGTAGCGACGCCCCCATGGCTTCGAGACATTCGATGTTGGCGGGGTAGGCAAAACAGAACGCCGCATCGCAGGCAACCGCAATGGTTTTACCCGCCAACAGCGCAGGAACTTCTGGCATGGGGGTGTCTGGGAATGTGGCAACGGGGGGTAGTGCTGCAGCGGCAGTTTCTGCAATGCGATCTGCCAACTGATCAATCCGTTGAGCAAGGTCGGTGATCTCTGCAGCGGGTAGTAGACCCAGATGGCGTTCCGGAAGCGCCGATTCAGCACTGCGTGGAACCGCACCAAACCAGGCGATACCCTCAGGCAGGCTCTGCTCGAGTAGTTGAGCGTGATAAGCCGAACCAACACAGTTGGCTAAAGCGCCCACGACCCGGGTATCCGGCTCGTAGGTTTTCATGCCGAGTGCGATGGCGCCAAAGGATCTGGCCATGGCGCTGCCATCAATGACGACCAGAATCGGCAGGTTGAAGCGACGTGCCAGATCAGCGGCAGATGGTTCGCCATCGAATAGACCCATGACACCTTCGATAAGAATCACATCATTGTCGCGGGCGGCACGTGCCAACCGCCAGGCAACATCGACCTCGCCGCCCATACGAAAGTCCAGGTTTTCGCAGGGAGCCCCGCTGGCAATGGCATGAATCTGCGGATCCAAAAAATCTGGCCCACACTTAAAGACTTTGACGCGGCGCCCCTGGCGATGGTGCAGTCGTGCCAAGGCGGCAGTGATCATGGTTTTTCCCTGGCCAGAGGCCGGTGCTGCAATCATGAGTGCCGGGCACGAGACAGTCTGGTTCATGCTTAGTGCTCGATGCCGGGCATCGCCTTAATGCCCTGCTGGAAAGCATGTTTCACCATGCCCATCTCCGTTACCGTATCGGCAATTTCAATCAGTGCTGGCGGCGCGGCGCGTCCAGTGATAATGACGTGCTGCATGGGAGGCCGGTTTTGAAGTGCGGCAATAACTGGTTCAAGGTCCAGCCACCCGAATTTGAAGGCATAGGTGAACTCATCAAGAATCACCAGATTGATTGTGGGATCTGCCAGTTTCTTGCAGACCTCTTCCCAGGCCGCTACGGCGGCGCGTTTGTCACGTTCGCGATCCTGGGTTTCCCAGGTAAAGCCTTCGCCCATGACCTGCCAGGAAAGCTGCTGCGGAAATTTCCGGAAGAAGGCTTCTTCGCCGGAATCGGAGCGACTTTTTACAAACTGGATGACTGCGCAGTTAAGCCCATGACCGATCGCACGCGCAAGCACGCCAAATGCCGAGGACGATTTGCCCTTCCCGTTGCCTGTATGAATGAGCAGTAGCCCCTTCTCTGTCTGGGCAGCAGCAATCTTTTCGTCAACCACATCCTTTTTGCGCACCATACGTTGCTGGTGTCGTTCGTTACGGCCACTTTCATCGATTTCCGGCATGTTGTCAGTTGTCATGATGATCCAGAGGTTGGTTTTGCCACGATTGCAGCTGTAGGGTTAGGCGGTTCCAATCGTGCTCGTCAGGTATCCCGATGCGCACAAGGCCTTCTGTTTTAAAAAGGCGTGTCAGAATACCGCCCTGTGCAAGGTGTTCAAAAAGACTGCCTGCTGCCGCAGGCGTGCTAAACGCACAGGTGCTGAACAGCCCTGTTGACTTGATTTGTGCAGCGGCAAGAGAGACTCGTAATAGAGACTCGAGTTGCGCACCAGCCGCGATAATTCGAGCTTGTTGTTGTGCGTGCCAGGCCAAGTCACCCAGCGCGCGCTCGGCGACCCAGCGGGCTGGGCCGTTGATCGTCCACGGACCCAGCAGATCGTTAAGTCGGTCGAGCATTTCCGGGTCACCAAATACGAAACCAACCCGGGCGCCCGCCAAGCCGAAAAATTTGCCAAGGGAGCGCAACGTGATCAGTTGAGGTGCCCTAGTCGTGCCGGCATAGGGGGTAACGCTGAGCGCCGGAAAGGCATCGCCATACGCTTCGTCGACAATCAGGCGGCCCTGGCATCTCCCGAGCTGCGATGCAGCGTCGAGCAGTTGATCCGGTGAGGTATGCATGGCCGTCGGGTTATTCGGATTGCACAGTAGCGTGATTGGCGCAGCGCGTGCGATGGCTTCTTTGAGTGTCTTGACTATGTACACATCGTGACTGGCGCCAGACCATGCGGCAGCATGTTCGTTGTAGGTTGGCCCGATAATTGTGACAGCCCCTCTGGGAAAGAGATGGGGCAGAGCCTGAATTGCTGCCTGGCTGCCTGAAGTCGCGAGGAGTCGTGTATTGCCGTAGTAGCGAGCGGCCGTGGCATCCAGGGCGTCATCTGGTTCAGGCAAGCGGTGCCAGACCGATGATGGCACGTCGGGTATGGGGTAGCACCAGGGGCTGATCCCTGTTGACAGATCCAGCCACGATGCCAGTGGAATGTCATAGCGCCGTGCTGCACTCCGAAGGCGTCCGCCATGTTCAAGCATAGCCGTATCGCTTTCTCATCGCCTGGTAATGAGGGGCCAGGCTATCGTTCGGCCCCCCGGTCTGTCCCCAGGTTTCATGAAAAACTAGATCTTCGAGCGGTAGGCGTGACAACCATCCGGCCCTTTCCAGTTCTGGTTTTTCGAGAAACTCGCTCACATACCCAAGACAGAGGTAGGCGATCGGCACAATTCGCTCCGGAATCCCCAGCGCCTTCTGAAGCTCGTCGCGGTGGAAGATGCTGACCCAGCCAACCCCAACGCCTTCGGCACGCGCCGCAAGCCAGAGGTTCTGTACGGCACAGACGGTGCTGTAGAGATCCATCTCTGTCATGTGGGTGCGCCCTAGGACTGTTTGCCCGGTGCGTTCACGATCACACGTAATGCAGAGGTTGACGGGCGCATCAAGTATTCCCTCGAGCTTCAGGCGGCTGTAGAGATCTTTGCGGTCTCCCGTAAATTGTGTCCGGGCTTCATCATTCGCTTTTCTGAAGAGATCCTGAACCCGCGCCTTGGATTCCGGGGAGCGGATCAACAGAAAATTCCAGGGCTGCATGAAACCGACCGATGGTGCATGATGTGCTGCCATCAAAAGGCGTCCGAGTACTGTATCCGGAATCGGGTCGGGGAGGAATTGGCTGCGCACATCCCGACGCGAAAAAATAGCCTGATACACCGCATCTCGGGCGGCTTCGGCAAAGGGGTGAGTATTGGGGGATTGCGGGGCGTTCATTCAACGTAAAACCTTGTCAGGCATGGGATAATAAACGATTACGCGCCCCAAGAATCGCCCCGCCAGCCGGACGCCGGCCTTTATTTTGCTTCGAGCCTCCTACCCCATGACCGCCGCCTCCCTGATGGTTCAGGGCACCACCTCCGATGCCGGAAAATCGACCCTGGTTGCTGCCATGTGCCGCATCCTCCGGCGTCGTGGTATCCGGGTGGCACCGTTCAAGCCACAGAACATGGCGCTAAACTCTGCAGTGACGGAAGACGGCGGCGAAATTGGGCGTGCCCAGGCGCTGCAGGCCTATGCCTGCGGCCTAGAGCCGCATACAGATTTCAACCCGGTACTGCTCAAACCAACGACCGACCGCAAAGCTCAGGTCATCATTCAGGGCAAAGTCGCAGCGGACCTTGATGCCAAGGATTATCACGCTTACAAACCCAGAGCGATGGGGGCCGTGCTGGAATCATGGCAGAGGCTGACTCAAAAATTCGATGCTGTCCTGGTTGAGGGTGCTGGTTCGCCCGCAGAAATCAATTTGCGGGATCGCGATATTGCCAATATGGGGTTTGCCGAGGCGGTTGATTGCCCGGTGATTCTGGTGGCGGATATTGATCGTGGTGGTGTTTTTGCCCACTTGGTGGGGACGCTTGATGTGTTGTCGCCTTCTGAGCAGAATCGGATCAAGGGCTTTGTCATTAACCGTTTCCGGGGCGATATCAGCTTACTTGAATCCGGTTTGCGTTGGCTGGAAGCGCGAACGGGCAAACCGGTATTGGGCGTACTCCCCTATTTACACGGCCTATTTCTAGACGCTGAAGATGCTATTGCATCGGGACAGGAGCGTGGCGCTCAGTCCAGGTTAAAGGTCGTTGCGCTCGCCTATCCCCGCGTTTCTAACCACAATGATCTCGACCCACTTCGTTTGCACCCGGAGGTCGATTTTGAATGGGTCGGACCGAATCAACCTTTGCCGCCAGCGGATCTGATCGTGTTGCCCGGATCCAAAGCAGTTAGGGCGGATCTGGCGTGGCTTCGGGAACAGGGCTGGGTCGAAGGCTTGCAGCGGCATTTGCGTTATGGCGGGAAGGTGATCGGCATCTGCGGTGGTTTCCAGATGCTGGGCACAGAGCTTCAGGATCCACACGGTCTGGAAGGTGCGCCAGGTAACTCGCCAGGGTTAGGTTGGCTCGAAATGAGCACCACGCTTGAGGTCGAGAAACAGTTGTGCAATGTGAGTGGCCAGCTGTGCTTGCCGGGCTCACCGGACATGTCTGGCTATGAAATCCACTTGGGGATCAGTCAGGGGGACGCTTTGCAGCGCCCGAGCGTACAGCTTGATGATGGTCGGTCCGATGGGGCGATCTCAGCAGATGGGCAGATTATTGGCACCTACTGTCACGGCCTGTTTGATCAGCCACAGGCGTTAAGCGCACTTCTGGCCTGGGCGGGGTGCACTGATGCGGCAACGGTTGATTTTGCGGCGCGCCGCGAAGCGGATCTCAATCGCCTCGCGGATGCTGTCGAGACGCATCTCGATTGGAAAAAGATCGAGACTATTCTGGAGCAGAGCCGTCATGCGTGAACTTATTCTGGGTGGAGCCCGAAGCGGAAAAAGTCGCCTGGCAGAAAAGCGGGCGGTCGTTTTCGAGGTGCTGGACATGGCGGTGATATACATTGCCACGGCAGAAGCCAGAGATGCCGAAATGAAGGATCGGCTTGAGCATCATCGGCAGCGGCGCCCAGCGCACTGGGTTACCGTAGAAGAGCCGGTGAAACTGGCGGCAGCATTACAGGCCCATGCCGCCCCGGATCATTGCCTGATTGTTGACTGTCTGACGCTCTGGTTATCTGCGCTGGCCTTCAAGGGCCGGGCCGGGGAACAGATGGAATCGGGGGCGCCAATTGCATGCGAGCTGTTCCGCCGGGAGCGTCAGGCGCTGCTGGACGTATTACCGACACTGCCCGGAGAAATTATTCTTGTTAGTAACGAAATCGGTTCCGGCGTCGTTCCTGAAAATAGATTGGCCCGTCGTTTTGCCGACGAGCAAGGCCGCTTGAATCAGGATGTCGCAGCGGTGTGCGAGCGGGTGACGCTCTCGGTCGCCGGCATTCCGTTCTCGCTCCGCGGCTAAACTGAGGTAAAAACTATGCGTCAATTCGACGTCACACCAACGGCCAGCCCCCTGGCCGAAAAGCTCCAAAGCAAGATTGATGGCAAAACCAAACCATTAGGCGCGTTGGGGCAGCTGGAATTACTGGCCCATCAGATTGGGCTGGTTCAGCAAACCGAAACGCCACAAATCACCAAGCCACAAATGCTGGTTTTTGCCGGTGACCATGGTGCCGCCAAGGCAGGTGTTTCTGCCTACCCGCAGGATGTCAGCTGGCAGATGGTCGAAAACTTTCTGGCGGGCGGCGCAGCCATCAACGTGTTCACGCGCACACAGGGTTTGCCGCTGGCGGTTGTGGATTGTGGTGTGGCACACGACTTTGGCCAACGCGATATGTTGATTGACGCCAAGATTGCAGCCGGGACCGAGAATTACCTCGAAGCACCCGCGATGAGCGCACAACAGTGTTCGCAAGCACTCGAGAATGGCGTGCAACTTGTGGCCGGCTATGCCGAGCAGGGTTGTAATGTCATTGGGCTGGGCGAGATGGGGATTGGCAATACCGCATCGGCCAGCCTGATCACCCACTGCCTGACCGGGCAACCGCTCGCCGATTGTGTGGGCAGGGGCACCGGATTAGATGACGCCGGGCTGGTTCGTAAACAGGCGTTGCTGCGACAGGCGTTGGCACGTACGGGTGCGGTGACGGATCCGTTGGCCGTGCTCCGAGAATTCGGCGGCTTCGAAATTGCCACCATGGTCGGCGTTATTCTTGCTGCCGCCGAGCGCCGCATGGTGGTGTTGATTGATGGTTTTGTCGTCGGGGCGGCCGCGCTGACGGCGATCCGTATGTATCCTGCCGTTCGCGATTACACAGTCTTTTGCCATCGCTCGGCCGAAACGGGTCACCGGATCCAGCTCGAGGCGATGCAGGCCAAGCCCTTGCTGGACTTAGGGTTGCGGCTGGGCGAAGGGACAGGGGTGGCATTAGCCTGGCCGCTGGTACAGGCTGCCGTTGCCTTCCTTAACGAGATGGCCAGCTTTGCCTCGGCGGGCGTTTCAGAAAAGATCTAGGCCCGGTGCGCCTCTGTCTAATCCGTCACTTTGCACCGGATGTGGCACCGGGGGTCTGCTATGGACGGACCGATCTGGGGCTTGCCGAAAGCCATGAAGTTCGTATGGCACGTGTGATAGCACTGCGTGAGCAACTGGCCGACCTGGTCGAACCGGATACACCGATCTTTAGTAGCCCCTTGCGACGCTGCGCGGAGATTGCCCTAAGCCTGTCGCACCAGGTGAATCATGATCACCGTCTGCAGGAGCTCCATTTCGGCGAGTGGGAAATGCAGGCCTGGAATGATATTGGCACCGCCGGACTTGACGCCTGGGCAGCGGATCTGGCCGGTTTCCGCCCACCCGGGGGTGAGACTGGCTACGAGGTTCAGCAGCGTGCATTGGCATGGTTACGCGAAATCAGTGCCCAGCATGATCAGGCCGTTGTCGTCACGCATGCCGGTATTATTCGGGCACTGCAGGCGCACCACCAGTCTCTGCCCGGCGAACACTGGCTGAATTTGCGCTATGACTACGGGCAGTTGGTCTGCCTGGATTTCGAGATCGGGCAAATTCATGCGGCGCCGGTACAATAGCGCCATGCCTGCCGACGCCATCCCGCTTTCCCGCATCCGCCGCGTGCTTGTCACCAAGCTGCGGCACCATGGTGATGTGCTGCTGGCCTCGCCGGTGTTTACGGCTCTCAAGGCCGCCGCCCCGCAGGTACAGATCGATGGCCTGGTCTATGCCGATACAGCAGAGATGTTGTCCGGGCATCCCGATTTGAGCGAACTGCATGTGATCGACCGGTCGTGGAAGCGGCTTGGTCTCATGGGCCAGGGCAAGGCCGAATGGTCGTTGCTCAAGACCTTGCAATCCCGCCAGTACGATCTGATCATTCACCTGACTGAACACCCCCGCGGTGCCTGGTTGTCACGTCTGCTCAAGCCGCGTTATGCCGTCGCACCGCGCGTGAGCGGTCGGGGTCGTTTCTGGAAGGGCAGTTTCAGCCACTTCGTGCCATCAATTATGGGGAGTGGGCGGCGCCATGTGGTCGAACAGAATCTGGATGCGCTGCGTCGGCTGGGTGTACAACCCGCGCACGACAAGCGTGCGCTGACTTTTGTGCCCGGCGCCGATGCTGAGGCACATATCGCCGTGCGCCTGCAGGCGCTGGGTTTGGAACCCGGCAAGTTCGTGCATCTGCACCCCCCGTCGCGCTGGCATTTCAAATGCTGGACTGCCGAGGGCTGGGCGGAGATCATTGCGCGTATTCGTGCCGCAGGGTGGCCGGTGCTACTTACCGCGGCGCCGGGTGACAAGGAAGGCCATCTGATCGAGCGGATCCAGACCGCACTGGCGCAGCGGAACGAGCCCCCGGCGGCGAGCCTGTCTGGCGCGTTGTCACTCAAGGAACTCGGCGCGCTAACCGCACAGGCCCGGCTGTTTGCTGGGGTGGATTCGGCGCCCATGCATAT
>JBFYKG010000064.1:0-7992 GCA_041311015.1 Rhodocyclaceae bacterium
TACTAGGCGAGCATCAAACGCCCGGTGCTGCTGCCCGGGGGGCGGTTTGCAGCCGGCCAACACCTGTAGCCCAGCCAGTGACGCGAGATGATCCGGGTCGAGACCTAGCTGCTGGGCCAGTGGGCGGTTAAGCCATTGCAGGCGGGCCGACCAGCGGGCATTGGGCACAACAGCCCTGTGCAGGCTGTCGGGCAGGCCCGCGTAGGTACACCCCAGGTTCATCACGACCCGTTGTTAATTGAGTACCTGCTTAAGCTCGTAGGCCACCGACTCCGAGTCGACAAGATCTAGCAGGTCGTTCATGAAGTCTTCGCTGACGTCGTTGCTCCAGGCGCCGGCCAGGTCGGTCGCCACCATGGGCTCGAAGGTGAGATCGAGGAAGCGGCCATCGCTCAGCTTGAGCACACCGATGCCATCATCGGTTTCCACGATCTGCCAGTCGTCGGGAACGGTCATTTCCAGCTCGATATTGACGCGTAGTTTTTTGCTCATGTCGGTCTCCAAAGTGATTTACGCATCATAGGCTAAATCCTTGTGTTGCAACGCAAAATGACAACGCCATCTCTGCAATTTCTCCGTGTTTGAATACCAAAATAGGCAAATGTCTGTGTTAGAGTTTAAAGCTTTACCGATCCACCCACCGACACTTTTATGGCAACGACCAAAACCACCAAGGCCGCACCAAAATCTGCGAAGCCTGCTGCCAAGACCACGGCAAAAACTCCGGTCAAATCTTCTGTTAAAGCAACCGTTAAAAGCGTTGCCAAAGCCGTTGTGAAGGCGGTTAAAAAAGCCGTTGGCAAAACAGTGAAGACACCAGCCAAAGGCTCTGTTAAAGTAGCGGCCGCGAAGAAACCGGCTGCCAAAGCACCGGCTAAAACGCCAGCCAAGGTTGTGGCCAAAACCCCGGCCAAAAAACCGGCTGCCAAGGCTCCCGTGAAGACGCCGGCTCCCAAAAAGAGCCCCGCTCCGGCGAGCAAGCCGACCGCCAAGCCCGAGGCCAAAGCCCCGGCCAAGGCACCTGCAACAAAGCCTAAAACGAATAAAGTGACTGTGAAGCCTGCACCCGCTAAAGCCGTACCGAACGCCGCTAATTTCAAACCGTATGTGCCCAAGAAGGGCGAGATCTACATGAGCAAGGAACAGCTTGCTCACTTTGCCGAAATCCTCACCCGCCTGAAGACCGAGCTGCTCGCCGATATCGAGCGCACGGTGCACACCATGCAGGACGAGCAGACCGTGTTTGCCGACCCCAATGACCGTGCCAGCAAGGAAACCGATATGGCGCTGGAGCTGCGTAACCGCGACCGCGAGCGCAAGCTGATCAAGAAGATCGAAGAGACCCTGGGTCGTATCCGCGCCGATGACTACGGCTACTGCGACAAGTGCGGTATCGAGATCGGTGTGCAGCGCCTCGAGGCCCGCCCGACCGCCACGCTGTGTATTGATTGCAAGACGCTCGAAGAGCTGCGCGAGAAGCAAGTCGCCAAGTAATCCGCGCTTGCCGCAGACAACAAAAAGCCCGTCCTAGGACGGGCTTTTTGCTGGGTGGGCGGTTTATGCAACCGCCCTTCCCTGTGTTGCCTTAGGCTGCCGGCGGTGCGGCGTCGAGCAGCGCCTTCATCGACAGCTTGATGCGGCCGCGGTCATCTGTTTCCAGAACCTTGACGCGAACCTTCTGGCCTTCCTGCAGGTAGTCGGCCACCTTCTCGACACGCTCGTTGGCGATTTGCGAGATGTGCAGCAGACCATCTTTACCCGGCAGAACATTGACGATGGCGCCAAAGTCCAGCAGCTTGAGCACGGTGCCTTCGTAGATGGCGCCGACTTCGGCTTCAGCCGTAATGGCTTCGATACGGGCACGGGCCAGCTCGGCAGCTTCGCCGCTGGTCGAGGCGATGGTGATGGTGCCGTCGTCCTGGATGTCGATCGTGGTGCCGGTTTCTTCGGTCAGCGCACGGATCACGGCGCCGCCCTTACCGATCACATCACGGATCTTTTCCGGGTTGATCTTCATGGTGTACAGGCGCGGTGCGAAGGTCGAGACTTCGGTACGGGCTTCGCCCATGGCGCCCTTCATCAGGCCGAGGATATGCAGACGGGCTTCACGGGCCTGGGCCAGTGCGACCTGCATGATTTCCTTGGTGATGCCCTGGATCTTGATGTCCATCTGCAGGGCGGTGATGCCGTTTTCAGTACCGGCCACCTTGAAGTCCATATCACCCAGGTGATCTTCGTCACCCAGGATGTCGGTCAGCACGGCAAAGCGGCCGCCGTCCTTGATCAGGCCCATGGCGATACCGGCCACGTGATCCTTCAGCGGCACACCGGCGTCCATCAGCGACAGACAGCCGCCGCAGACAGAGGCCATCGACGACGAACCGTTCGACTCGGTGATTTCCGAGACCACACGCATGGTGTAGCTGAAATCTTCCGGAGCCGGCAGCACCGGCACCAGGGCACGCTTGGCCAGACGGCCGTGACCCAGTTCGCGACGCTTGGTGCCGCCCATGCGACCGCATTCGCCGGTGGCGTACGGGGGCATGTTGTAGTGGAACAGGAAGCGATCTTTGTACTCGCCCATCAGCGCGTCGATGATCTGCTCATCGCGGCCGGTGCCCAGGGTCGAAACGACCAGGGCCTGGGTTTCACCACGGGTGAACAGGGCCGAACCGTGGGTACGCGGCAGCACGCCGGTCTTGATTTCGATCGGGCGAACGGTGCGGGTGTCGCGACCGTCGATACGCGGGGCGCCCGACAGGATGCGGCCACGCACGATGGCGGCTTCGAGGTCGAACAGGATGTTGCCAACGGCGTTACCATCGACACTACCGTCGTCCTTGACGAATTCCTTCTCGGTGTCGGCGTAGATGCTCTTCAGGGCCTGGCTACGAACCTGCTTGCTGGTTTCGTTGTAGGCAGCATCCAGACGGGCCTTGGCGTATTCGGTGACCATGCTGATCAGCGATTCGTCCTTCGGCGCCGGCTGCCAATCCCACTCGGGCTTGCCAGCGGCTTCGACCAGGCGGTTGATCATCTGGATCACGGCCTGTTGTTGATCATGACCAAACACCACACCGCCCAGCATGATGTCTTCCGGCAGCATTTGCGCTTCGGATTCCACCATCAGTACAGCGGCTTCGGTACCCGAGACGATCAGGTCCATCTGCGAGGTCTTCATCTGGGTCGACGTCGGGTTGATGACGTACTGGCCGTCGATGTAACCGACGCGGGCAGCGCCCACCGGGCCATTGAACGGGATACCCGACAGCGCCAGGGCAGCCGAAGCACCGATCAGGGCAGGAATGTCGGAATCGACTTCCGGGTTGATCGACATCACGGTGGCGACCACCTGGACTTCGTTATAGAAGCCTTCCGGGAACAGCGGACGCAGCGGACGATCGATCAGGCGCGAGGTCAGCGTTTCCTTCTCCGAAGGACGGCCTTCACGCTTGAAGAAGCCACCGGGGATCTTGCCGGCGGCGTAGGTTTTTTCAACATAATCCACGGTCAGCGGGAAAAAGTCCTGACCCGGCTTGGCCTTCTTGGCACCCACCACGGTGACCAGCACCACGGTGTCGTCATAAGTCACAACCACAGAGCCGCTGGCCTGACGGGCCACCTGGCCGGTTTCGATGGTCAGGGTGTGGGCGCCGTACTGAATACTTTCACGGGCAATTTCAAACATACTCATTGATTTCTCTTCCTCTCAACAATAACAACACTACAGATCAACAAACATCCAACAACAGCACGACAAAAAAACAAAACGGGCGTTCTCGGATGAGAGCGCCCGTAATGTCAGAAAGCTGGCACGTAATTACTTACGCAGGCCCAGACGGCTGATCACCGAACGATAGCTATCGACGTTGGTGCGCTTCAGGTAGTCCAGCAGCTTGCGACGACGGCTCACCATGCGCAGCAGACCGCGGCGTGAGTGGTGATCCTTCGAGTGTTCTTTAAAGTGCGGGGTCAGGTCATTGATGCGTGCGGTAAGCAGCGCGATCTGAACTTCCGACGAACCGGTGTCGCCCTGGCCGTGTTGAAAATCGGCAACGATGGCGGCTTTGCTTTGTGCATTAAGCGTCATATCAAACTTTCCTTAAAGTGACAGATGCGCCCCAGTTTGAGAGAGCGGCATCCAGGTGACCCCTTGTCTGGGGTATTAACCGCAACCAGACTGGTTGCGAGCGAAGCGCAGATTATATCAGGATTTATCTGCAGAAACCAAACGAATTGGCTGAATTTGCAGGGAATTTTCTGCGGCACGCACTTCGGCGACCCCCAGAAAACGGCCCTGATACACCAGGCGGCACGGGCCGATACCCGGACCGGTACCGGGTAGTTGCTGCCCTGCTTCTGCCAGACATGGGTTGCCATGGCGGCAGCGCAGGTGCTGGGCCTCGGAAAGCACCACGACCGGCAGATCCTGGACCAGAAAATCTACGGGCTGGATCAGGCCGGCGGCCTGCAGGTCGGCACCGGCGGGCGGTAGCGGCAGGACCGCAACACCCTGCTGCAGGGCGACCGGAGTCAGGCACCCCTGCAGGGTGACGGCGCCCACCCCGGTACCGGTAAGGCCGCAACACCCTGCAGCAAGGCCTCTGGACCAAGGCAGCCTTGCAGAGTGACAGCCCCCACCCCGGTACGCCGTAGCGCCACCAGGTGGGCCAGGCTACCGGCCGCGCGGGCGATGTCTTCGCCCAGGGTGCGGATGTAGGTGCCCTTGCTGCAGGTGACGCGTAGCGTGGCCTCGTGGACCTGGCCGGCATCGTTCTGCCGGAAACCGAGCCAGTCGAGGGCATGGATGGTGATCTCGCGCGGCGCCCGTTCGACTTCAACGCCCTGTCGTGCCAGCTTGTAGAGCGGCTGGCCGTCGCGCTTGAGCGCGGAATACATGGGTGGGATCTGGCGGATCGGGCCACTGAACTGCGGTCGAATGGCTTCGAGCTGTGCCACGGTCGGCAGCTGCGGCGTTGCTTCGATGACCGTACCCGTCAGGTCGGCGGTATCGGTCTGCTGGCCAAAACGCAGGGTGGCCTCGTAGGTCTTATCGGCATTGAGCAGGTCGGCCGAAAACTTGGTGGCTTCGCCCAGGCAGATGGGCAGCACGCCGGTGGCAAAGGGATCCAGCGTACCGGTATGGCCGCCCTTTTCGGCGGCGAGTAGGCGGCGTACCCATTGCAGCGCGGTATTGGAGGTCACACCGACCGGTTTATCGAGCAGGATGACACCATCAATTGATCGCCAACCGCCATGACGCGGCAGATCCGGCAGGACACGATCGACAGGACGTTCTTGCAATGAATTAACCGACGTTGTTATCGGCTTCGTCGGCATCATCTGCCGTGCGCGAGACGGCGGTATCGATCAGCGACGAGAGGCTGATGCCCCGCTCGACCGAGGTGTCGTATTCGAAATGCAGCTCGGGCACGGTACGCAGCATCAGCTGGCGCGAGAGCTCATGACGCAGAAAACCCGCTGCGCGCTTCAGCCCCTGCCCCAGCGCCGCCCGTTCACTTTCGGCCACCAGTGCGGTGTAAAAGATTTTGGCGTGCGAATAATCGGGCGTGACTTCAACCGCGGTAATCGACACCTGCTGTACCCGCGGGTCGCGCAACTCGGTGCGGATCAGCTCGGAGAGATCGCGGCGGATCTGTTCCGCCACACGATCTGTCCGGGCAAATCCCCGCTGTTGTGCGCGCGCCATGGGTTACAGCGTCCGGGCGACTTCCAGGATTTCGTAGGCTTCGAGCTTGTCGCCCACCTGGATGTCGTTGAAGTTCTTGAGCGAGAGACCGCACTCGAAGCCTTCGCGCACTTCCTTGACGTCGTCCTTGAAGCGGCGCAGCGAATCGAGTTCGCCATCGTGCAGCACGATATTGTCGCGTAGCAGACGGACACGGCAGGCGCGCTTGACGATGCCTTCGAGCACCATACAACCAGCCACCGCACCAATCTTCGGCACACGGAAGATTTCGCGGATCTCGACCAGACCCAGGGTTTCTTCCTTGCGCTCCGGCGACAGCATGCCCGACAGCGCTGCCTTCACTTCGTCGACGGCGTCGTAGATCACGTTGTAGTAACGGATATCGACATCCATGCCTTCGGCGATCTTGCGGGTGTTGGCATCGGCACGCACGTTGAAGCCAATGATGACCGCCTTGGAAGCCGATGCCAGGTTGACGTCGCTTTCGGTAATGCCACCCACGGCAGCGTGAATGACGTTGACGCGGACTTCGTCGGTGGAGAGCTTCTGCAGCGAGTGCACCAGCGCTTCCTGCGAACCCTGTACGTCGGCCTTGATGATGAGCGGCAGCGTTTTGACTTCGCCTTCGGCGGTCATCTGCTCCATCATCGATTCCAGCTTGTTGGCCTGCTGGCGTGCCAGCTTCACTTCGCGGAACTTGCCCTGACGGAACAGCGCGATTTCACGCGCCTTGCGTTCGTCGGCCAGCACCATGGCGTCTTCACCGGCAGCCGGCACTTCGGACAGGCCGAGGATTTCTACCGGAATCGACGGACCAGCACTGTCGATGCCCTTGCCGTTTTCATCGAGCATGGCGCGAACGCGACCGAACACCGAACCGGCCAGAACAACATCACCCTTGTTGAGCGTGCCCTGCTGCACCAGCATGGTGGCGACCACACCGCGACCCTTGTCGAGGCGGGCTTCGATAATCAGACCCTTGGCCGGGCTTTCGACCGGTGCGGTGAGTTCCAGCACTTCGGCCTGCAGCAGCACTTGCTCCAGCAGATCGTCGATGCCCTGACCCGACTTGGCCGAGACCGGGACGAACGGCGAATCACCACCGTATTCTTCCGGCACGACTTCTTCCGAGACCAGCTCCTGCTTGACCTTGTCCGGGTTGGCTTCAGGCTTATCAATCTTGGTAATCGCTACAACGATCGGTACCCCGGCCGCCTTGGCGTGGTGAATGGCTTCACGCGTTTGCGGCATCACGCCGTCATCAGCCGCACAGACCAGAATGACGATATCGGTGGCCTTGGCACCGCGCGCACGCATGGCCGTAAAGGCTTCGTGACCCGGGGTATCAAGGAAGGTGATCATGCCGCGCGGTGTTTCCACGTGGTACGCACCGATGTGCTGGGTAATGCCACCGGCTTCGCCGCTGGCCACCCGGCTACGACGGATGTAGTCGAGCAGCGAGGTCTTACCGTGGTCAACGTGACCCATCACGGTAACGACTGGCGCACGTGGTTTGGCTTCGGCATCGACGTGTTCAGTCACATCATCGAGGAAGGCATCCGGATCATCGAGCTTGGCAGCCACGGCCTGGTGACCCATTTCTTCGACCACAATCATGGCCGTGTCCTGGTCGAGCACCTGGTTGATGGTGACCATGGAACCCATCTTCATCAGGGTCTTGATGACCTCGGTGGCCTTGACCGACATCTTGTGGGCCAGATCAGCGACCGAAATGGTTTCAGGCACATGCACTTCGCGCACAACCGGTTCGGTCGGGGCATTGAAGGCGTGGGCCTCGTCGCTGGCGGCGGCCTGGTGACGCTTGTCACCCTTCTTGCCGCCCATCTTCCAGTTGTTGCCACCGCGGCCCATCGGGGCGCCACGACCCGGCGCACCGGCTGTCTTGCCACGACGACCATCGCGGTCATCCTTGTTATCGCGCTGATCGCGACCACCGTCACGGCGGTCATCGGTTGCGGTGCTGGCTGCCGTGCTGGCCGCTTTACGCGACTCTTCAGCGACCTTCAGTGCGGCCTGCTTGGCAGCCGCTTCTTCACGCAGACGTTGCAGTTCCTTCTCGCGGTTTTCGCGATCCAGACGATCCTGTTCCTGACGGGCACGCAGCTGGGCGTAACGGTCTTCTTCGGCCTGTCGGGCCGCGAGTTCCTTTTCGTCCAGGAAGCCGGCCTTCGATTTGACGGTTCCCTTTTTGGGCTTGGCGGCTTTGGTGTCTTCAACCGGCTGTTCTTCAACGGCCGGCGCTTCAGCCACGACTTCCGGTT
>JBFYKG010000010.1:0-28625 GCA_041311015.1 Rhodocyclaceae bacterium
GAACAATTCAATAAGACGATCGTGAACTATCTACAGTTTGCGCGTGAGTTCAACGAACGATTCCCGGGTTTTGAGACCGATGTGCACGGGCTCGTGAAAGGCGAAAAAGACGGCAAGACTGCCTACTACGTCGATTGTGTTCGCTAATGCCTGGCGCTGAGTCCCGCAGGGGACTTAGCGCTGGTAGGTGACAAAGGCGTAGGCTAAACCGGTAGCGCTGGTGTGGGGTTCGCGAGTGACTTCACGCCAGTCGTTGGCAAAATCCGGGAACAGGGTGTCGCCGATGGCGTCGATGCCCACCTCGGTTATGATCAATCGGGCAGCGAGCGGCAGCGCCTGTTTGTAGAGTTCGGCGCCGCCAATGATGTAGGCCGTGGTGTCGCCAACCGCGGCAAGTGCTTCAGCTAAACCCCCAAAGACCTCGGCCCCCGTGGCGCTGTAGTCTGCCTGACGGGTGATGACCATGTTGCGGCGATTGGGCAGCGGGCGCCCCAGAGATTCCCAGGTTTTGCGGCCCATGATGATGGGGTGGCCGCTGGTCATTTCCTTGAAATGCTTCAGGTCTTCCGGCAGATGCCAGGGGAGTGCGCCCCGGCCTTCGTCATTCGTGCAACCGATGATGCCGTTGCGGGCCACCGCCACAATGATCGCCAGATTCGGGTGAATCACGTTAGCCATGGGTGGTTTGTGTCCAGTCGATGAGCCCGCGTGTCGAGGCGTCGAGTGCATCCTTGCCGGCGTCACCATTCAACACAGGCAGTACGCGGGAGGCCAGCTGTTTACCGAGCTCAACACCCCATTGGTCAAAGGAATTGATGCCCCAGATGACGCCCTGAACAAACACCTTGTGTTCGTAGAGGGCGAGCAGGAGGCCAAGGTGATACGGATCCAGACGCGGCAGCATGAGCGTGGTCGAGGGTTGATTACCGGCAAACACTTTATGCGGCAGCAGGGCATCGAGCTGGCTGGCAGATAGGCCGGCGGCTTCAAGCTCGCTACGGGCCTCTGCTTCGGTTTTGCCGAAGGCCAGTGCCGCGCTCTGTGCAAAACAGTTAGCCAGTAACGGCGCCTGGTGGCCGGGGAGCGGATAGTCGCTGAGCGCTGTCGCGATAAAGTCGCAGGGCACCAGCCAGCCGCCCTGATGCAGCAACTGGAAGAAGGCATGCTGGCCATTGGCACCGATTTCACCCCAGACGATGGGGTTGGCGGGGCAGGTGAGCGGTTGGCCATCCCGATTGACGGTTTTGCCGTTGGATTCCATCTCCAGCTGTTGCAGGTAGCCCGGTAGGTGGCGCAGCGATTCGTTGTACGGCACGATGGCTGACGTATGGGCGCCCAGGAAATTGGTATTCCAGATACCCAGCAGGGCAAGCAGTACCGGCAGGTTATCTTTGAACGGGGTCTCACGGAAATGGTGATCCATGGCCTGGGCGCCGGCAAGCAGACGTTCGAAACCGCTCATGCCAATGCTGATGGCCAGTGGCAGGCCGACGGCCGACCACAGGGAGTAACGACCGCCAACCCAGTCCCACATCGGTAGCACCTGCGTCGGCGGGATGCCGAATTCGGCCGCCCGCTCCGGATGCGCCGAGACCGCGACAAAGTGTTTGGCCAGGGCGTCTTCGGAACCGGTATGCGCCAGCATCCAGTTGCGGGCGCTCGCCGCGTTGATCATCGTCTCCTGCGTGGTGAAGGTCTTGCTCGCGATGATGAACAGCGTCGTGCGCGGATCCAGCGTTTCCAGTAGAGGCGCGAGGTGGGCACCATCGAGGTTGGACACGTAATGGACGTGCAGCCCCGGATGCGAAAAGGCCGACAGGGCACGCGTGCACATCTTGGGGCCCAAATCAGAGCCGCCGATACCGATATTGACGACATGGCGAATGGTGTCGCCGGTGTAGCCTTTCCACTGGCCACTGCGGAGTTGTTCAACAATCGCCGCCATCTGTTCGCGCACACGACGTACTTGTGGCATCACATCGTCGTTGGCCGAAGGAAAGGCCGTGTCATCCAGATGCCGTAACGCCGGATGCAATACAGCGCGTTCTTCACTGACGTTGATCTTTTCGCCGGCAAACAGGCGCTCACGCCAGCCGGCCACGTCGGCTGCTTCAGCCAGCGCAACCAGATGATGCAGCACATCCTCATCGAGGCGCTGCTTCGAAAAGTCGAGGAGCAGACCATCAGTCTGTCGCGAGAAGTGCTTGAAGCGATCCGGGTCGCTGGCAAACAGATCGCGCAGATGCGTGTGCGCCAGGCGATCCCGGGCGGCGCTCAGGCGTGACCAGGCGGCGGTTTGAGTGATATCACGGGACATGTTGAAAACGCGTTGGAATCAGACGGCGACTGGCGCCGGTATGTGCGGATGCGGGTCGTAGCCTTCGAGCGTAAAGTCTTCAAAGCGGAAGGCGAACAGGTCCTTGACCTCGGGATTGATGCGCATCACGGGCAGCTTGCGGGTGTCACGGCTCAGTTGTAGCTTGGCCTGTTCCAGATGGTTGCTGTAAAGGTGTGCGTCGCCCAGCGTGTGAATGAATTCGCCGGGGCGATAGCCGCAGACTTGCGCAATCATCATGGTCAGCAGCGCATAGGAAGCAATGTTGAACGGGACGCCGAGAAAAATGTCGGCACTGCGCTGATAGAGCTGGCACGACAGGCGTGGTCGCTGGTCGGTATCGCCCGGCGTGGGCGGCGCCACGTAGAACTGGAATAGGGCATGGCAGGGCGGAAGCGCCATACGATCCACTTCACCCGGGTTCCAGGCACAGACCAGGTGGCGACGAGAGTCCGGATTGTTCTTCAGGCCATCCACCAGTTGGGTGATCTGGTCGATGGTACGGATGGTCGGTGGTGCACCGTCCGTGCCCGGCACCACGGTTTCCCAGCGGCGCCACTGTTTGCCATAGACCGGCCCCAGTTCGCCGTTTTCGTCAGCCCAGTCGTCCCAGATCGAGACGCCGTGTTCCTTGAGGTAGGCAATGTTGGTGCTGCCCTGCAGGAACCAGAGCAGTTCGTGAATGATGGAGCGCAGATGTAGTTTCTTGGTAGTCAGTACCGGGAAACCCTGTTCCAGATCAAAACGCATCTGCCAGCCGAAGACCGAGCGTGTGCCGGTGCCGGTGCGGTCGGTTTTAACGTGGCCCTGATCGAGCACGTGTTGCATCAGGTTCAGGTAAGTCTGCATGCGGAAATCCGTTTGTCCTATTTTTCGTGGATTCGAACCCTATAATGATCGCATACCTTTGTAGAGTTTCTCTTTATGACCGCCACCCGCCGTACCCCCCGATCTGCCAACGCTCAAACGGGCCCTCAACTCCCCCAAGGCTGGTTGGCCGAGTTGCCCGAGTTCAAGCTGCTGGCGGCGGAGCCGGATAGCCAGGCGCTTCAGGCCTGTAGCCATGTGCTGGTGCTTTTTGCGGCGGACTGCCTGGATTCTGATCATATTCCGCTGACCTTGCCGGGCGCTGCTGCATTGCAGGCCACCCTAACGCGTCGGCGCAAACAACCTGCTGCCTTATGCCGCAAACCGGCCGGCGCGGGCCGGATGCCGGAAGCAGCGCTGATTCCCGAGGCGACCTTGCCGGGTGGAACGCTGATGCGCTGGCTGGCGATCAATACGGAAGATAGCCCCTTTTTGCAGCATCAGGCCTTGCGCGAGGCGCTAAGCCCGCTGCTGGGTGAACAGCCGGCGCGGCTGGATGTCGTCGTGCACGGGCGTGCGGCGTTTGTGGCCGCGGTGCTCGGTGAGGTGGCCTATGTCGCTTGTGCGAATCGCGTGTCGTTGCCTAAAACGGTCCGACCGTCGGCCACGAAAAAAACGGCGGCATCCAAGGCGGATGCCGCGCCCGGAGTCCTGCGCTTCTGGGTCGGTGCCGATATCAAGGCAGCGCAGCGGGCATCTTATAAGACAGCGCTGGACTGGGCCCGTTGCAAGGCGGAAGCCAATCTGCTGGCGCGTAGTCTCTGTGTGTTACCGCCGAATCAACTCACACCCGGTAGCTTCCGCGCGCAGATCCCGGCACTCATCAAGGGAACCGGTATCAAGGCCGAGGTCTATGATCTTTCCCGTTTGCGGCGGCTAAAGGCGGGCGCGTTTCTGGCGGTCGCCCAGGGGTCCCCGGTGCCCGACGCCGCGATCGTTCATCTCAGCTATGTGCCCAAGCTCAAAGACGCACCGCATGTCAGTCTGGTGGGCAAGGGCATCTGTTTCGATACCGGCGGTCATAATTTGAAACCGGCCCGCTATATGGCGGGCATGCATGAGGACATGGCCGGCGCCGCAACGGTGTTGTCAGTGATTCGTGCGGCTGCCCGTTTAAATCTGCCGGTTCGCCTGGATGCCTGGCTGGCCCTGTCACGCAACGACATCAGCCCGGGTGCCTACTGTCAGGGCGATATCGTGACAGCCATGAACGGGTTGACGATCGAGATTGTGCATACCGACGCCGAAGGCCGGATGGTGCTGGCCGATACCCTCACGCTGGCCGCCAAAATTAAACCGGATCTGGTGCTGGATTTCGCCACGCTGACGGGCAGCATGACCATGGCGCTGGGCAACCGGATGAGTGGTTTCTTTGCCACCGATGCCGATGTCGCGCTCCAGTTGGCGCTGGCGGGTGAAGTCGCGGGCGAACGGGTCATGGCTTTCGCGATGCCGGATGATTACGACAGTGCGCTGGAAAGTCAGGTCGCCGATGTCAAGCAATGCACGCTGGATGGCGAGGCTGACCACACGCTGGCCGCGCGCTTTCTAAATCTGTTTGTCGGCGATGTGCCCTGGGCGCACGTCGATCTATCGGCGGCGAGTTGTAAGGGTGGTCTGGGGGCTGTCGGCACGGAGACGACGGGTTTTGGTGCCGCGCTAGCGCTGCAGTTTCTGCGCGACCTGGCGCGCTGAGTTGGCCAAAGTCCGGCGTTAGTTTTAAGCCGCGTCGTCCGCTGCCTCGTCGGCCGGATCGGCTGAGCCGGTGTCCGGACTTTCCAGACTTTTCAGTAGCTGGAAGATAGCCCGATAAGCTTTGGGCGGTTTCTGTTCGGCCTGTTCTTTCATCGCATTACGCCGTAGCGTCCGCAATGCGCTGACGTCGAGTTCTGGGTAATCGTTTTTGAGCGTGGTAATGACCGCTTCGTCTTCGATCAGACGATCCCGCAGCTTCTCCAGCGCATGAAAGCGGGCGTTAGCCTTGTTCGAAATGCCATCGAGCTCGTCGAGCATTTCCTGGATCGGATCGGTATCGACATCGCGCATCAGTTTGCCGATGTACTGCATCTGACGGCGCAGCGCACCGTGCGAGGTAATCTTCTTGGCGGCCAGCACCGCATCGCGCAGCGACTCCGGAATTTCCAGTTTTTTCAGGCGGTCATTACCCACGCCCACCAGGCGCTTGCCCAGATCCTGCAGGGCTTCGACCTCTTCCTTGGCCTTGGTCTTGCTGCGCCGCCGACTTTCGGTCATCGGTGGTGGCTCGGCGTTGACGACCTCCTGGCCCTGACGGGTATGGAAGTGGCTGGGCGGTTTGCTGGGGTGAAATGGCATGGTGGTGTCTGTGGTGTTGCAGTTTGCCGCTATCATACCAACCGCAAGCGCACTTATCCCGAATCTGATTGACGCCAATGACCCAACCCCAGCCCGCTGACGAACACCTCTTCGCGCATAGCCGCGATGCACTGATCGCGATTGCCGATGAACTCCTGACCCTGGCCAGGCAGGGCGGGGCGAGTGCCTCCGAGGTAGAAATTTCCGAGGGCTTTGGGCAGAGCGTCAACGTCCGTCAGGGTGAGGTCGAGACCATCGAGCACCACCGCGACAAACAGATTGGCGTGACGATCTATCTGGGGCAGCGCAAGGGCTACGCCTCGACCAGTGATTTCTCGCGGGATGCCCTGCAGGCTACCGTGAGTGCAGCAATTGATATTGCCCGTTTTACCGCCGAAGACCCCTGTGCCGGTTTGCCGGCGCGTGATCAGTTGATGCTGGGCCCGGTGCCCGATCTGGATCTGTTTCATCCCTGGACCCCATCGGTAGAAACGGCTGTGGCCATGGCGCGGGATTGCGAAGCCGCCGGTCTGGCGTTGGGCCCGGTGATCCAGAATTCGGAAGGCGCCTCGGTATCGAATCATCAGGGCCACTTCATCATGGCCAACAGCCTTGGGTTTATGGCGGGCTACCCGACCAGTCGTCATAGCGTCAGCTGCGCGCTGATTGCGGCCGATGAACACGGCATGCAGCGCGATGACTGGTATGACTCGGTGCGCGATGCTGCCCACCTGCCGCCCATGGCTGATATCGGGCGACTGGCGGCCAGGCGTGCGGCAGCCAGACTGGGCGCGCGCCAGTGTCCCACCGGCGAAGCTCCCGTGATCTTTGAAGCGCCAATTGCCTCGACCATTGTCGGCAATCTGGCTCATGCCGCCTCGGGCGGCGCGCTCTATCGTAAGAGCTCTTTCCTCGAAGGCGCACTCGGCCAGCAGATTCTGCCGGAGTTTGTGGTGCTGGAAGAACGGCCGCTGTTGCGCGGTGGGCAGGCCAGTGCGCCTTTTGATGGCGATGGTTTGCCCACGGCTGATCGTGATGTGATTTGCCAAGGGATCCTGCAGGGGTATTTCCTTTCCGTGTACACCGCCCGCAAACTGGGCATGGCCCCAACGGCCAACGGCGGCGGCAGCCATAACCTCTGTTTGCGCGATACCCGCGGGGGACATGCGGATCTGGCAGCCCTCATGAAAACCATGGGGCGCGGTCTGCTAATTACCGAATTGCTGGGCCAGGGCGTCAATTACGTCAACGGCGACTACTCGCGGGGCGCGGCCGGTTTCTGGATTGAGCAGGGCGAGATTGCCTATCCGGTCGAAGAAATTACGATCGCAGGCAATCTGAAAGATATGTTGAAGGGCATTACCGCCATTGCCGATGATCGACTGGCACGCAGCGCCAAGCAGTCGGGCGCCATTCTGATTGACCGGATGATGGTGGCTGGCGCCTGATGCGTTGCTGCTTTGTCCGCCACGGGGAAACGCCGTGGAATGCCGAGCGGCGGCTGCAGGGACATCAGGATATTCCGCTAAACGCCCTAGGTCTTGCGCAGGCGGGTGCCGCGGCACGTTATCTGGCGCAACGGCATGCGACAACGCCGTTTGCCGCTGTCTTGAGCAGCGATCTGCTGCGCGCCCGGCAGACGGCCGATGCGATTGCCACATCACTGGATCTGACCGTATGGGATGTACCGGGGTTGCGAGAGCGCCACTATGGCGCTTTCGAAGGCAAAACGCCGGCTGAGGCCGCACAGCATGACGCAGCGGGTTATGAGACCTTGGTGGCTCGGGCCGATCTGGCGGCCCAGCCCGGCCAGGCAGAGGCCCTGGAAGCCATGGTGGACCGAATTGAAGCCTGCCTGGGGCAGCTGGTGCGGCAATACCAGGGTCAATCGGTGATCCTGGTCACCCATGGCGGGGTTCTGGATGTGCTCTACCGGCGCGCAATGGGGCGCCCATTGACCGGGCCGCGTGACGCCCCGATTCCCAATGCTGGCCTCAACTGGCTGGATCTGGGGGCTGCCGGGGAAGGGCTGCAGTGGACGATGCGGTCCTGGGGCGAAACCGGCCATCTCGCGGGCGCCAGCCTGGACGAAATCCTGTAAAATCACGGCTTTGGCGTATGGCCCGGCGGTTGCGCCGTTGGTGCCCGTTTCTGTTTCTGATTTTCGAGGTTTCTTATGTTCTCCGCCCGCGACACCCTGCAACAAGTTGATCCCGAACTCTGGAAGGCCATTGAGGCGGAAGACCGCCGTCAGGAAGATCACATCGAGCTGATCGCCTCGGAGAACTATGTCTCCTACGCCGTCATGCAGGCCCAGGGTTCGCAGCTGACCAACAAATACGCCGAAGGCTATCCGGGCAAGCGCTATTACGGTGGTTGCGAGCACGTCGACGTGGTCGAGCAGCTGGCAATTGATCGCCTCAAGGCGCTGTTTGGTGCTGACGCTGCCAACGTGCAGCCGAACTCCGGTTCGCAGGCTAACCAGGCCGTGCTGATGGCCTTTGCCAAGCCGGGTGACACCATCATGGGCATGAGCCTGGCTGAAGGCGGCCACCTCACGCATGGCATGCCGCTCAACATGTCGGGCAAGTGGTTCAATGTCGTGTCCTACGGCTTGAATGAAAAAGAAGAGATTGATTACGACCAAGTCGAAAAGCTGGCTCGTGAACACAAGCCGCGCATCATCGTGGCCGGTGCTTCGGCCTATGCGCTGCGCATCGACTTCGAACGTTTCGCCAAGATCGCCAAAGAAGTCGGCGCCATCATGTGGGTCGACATGGCACACTACGCAGGTCTGATCGCGGCGGGTTACTACCCGAATCCGGTGCCGCATGCCGACGTGGTGACCACGACCACGCACAAGACGCTGCGCGGCCCGCGCGGCGGCGTGATCCTGATGAAAGCTGAGCATGAAAAGGCCCTTAACTCGGCCATCTTCCCGGGCCTGCAAGGCGGTCCGCTGATGCACGTGATTGCCGCCAAGGCTACCGCATTCAAGGAAGCGGCCACCCAAGGCTTCAAGGATTATCAGGAACAGGTGCTGAACAACGCCCGCGTCATGGCACGTGTGCTGGGCGAAGAGCGTGGTCTGCGTGTGGTGTCGGGCCGTACCGAAAGCCACGTCTTCCTGCTTGACCTGCGTAACAAGAACATCACCGGTAAGGAAGCCGAAGCCGCTTTGGGTCGCGCCCACATTACCGTTAACAAGAACGGGATCCCGAACGATCCGCAGAAGCCCTTTGTGACCTCGGGTATCCGTATCGGTTCGCCGGCCATGACCACCCGTGGTTTCACCGAAATCGAAGCCGAGCAGATTGCCCACCTGATCGCCGACGTGCTCGATGCGCCGAATGACGAGGCGGTTCTGGCCAAGGTGCGTGAGCAGGTTTCGGCACTGTGCAAACGCTTCCCGGTGTACGGCAAGTAAGGTAAACCGCGCATGCGATGCCCTTTCTGCGGTGCAGACGGTACGACGGTTGTCGAAACCCGTGAATCCGAGGAAGGGCATATCGTTCGGCGTCGTCGCCGCTGCGGTCAGTGCGAGAAACGTTTCACGACGCACGAGCAGGCCGAGATCCAGTTTCCGTTTATCGTCAAACGCAACGGATCGCGCATCGATTTCAGTCACGACAAACTGGTTGCCTCGATGCAGCTGGCATTGCGCAAGCGCCCGGTCACGGCCGAAGCTATTGATTCCGCCGTCTCCCGTATCGAGGAAAAGCTGCTGGCACTGGGCGAGCGTGAAGTCACGTCGCAGCAGGTGGGTGAGCTGGTGATGCGCGAACTCAAGAAACTCGACAAGGTGGCCTACGTCCGCTTTGCATCGGTTTACCGCAACTTCACCGACATCGACGAATTCTCCGAAGTCATTCGCGAGATCTCGCCGGCCGTTTAAGCCGGTGACGCGACACACGGGTTAACGTACATGCCCGAATCCAGAACGACCCCCCTTCAGACACCGACGGCATCGGATGCGGCCTATATGGCCCGCGCCCTGCAGTTGGCAGCACATGGGTTAATGACAACGGGTGTGAACCCTCGCGTGGGTTGTGTGCTGGTCAAAGACGGTCAGGTCATCGGCGAAGGCTGGCACGAACGTGCGGGTGAGGCGCATGCCGAAGTGATGGCACTCAGCGATGCAAGGCGCCGGGGTCACGACGCCAAAGGTGCCACGGCTTATGTAACGCTCGAGCCTTGTGCGCATCAGGGCAAAACCCCGCCGTGTGCTGAAGCCCTCATCAACGCAGGCGTGAGTCGTGTCGTCGCCGCGATGGAAGACCCGAATCCGCTGGTGGCGGGTAAGGGCTTTGCCAGGTTGCAAGCTGCAGGCATTTTGGTTGCTGCCCCGCTGATGGCGAGTGAGTCAGAAGCGCTCAATGTCGGTTTCGTAAAACGCATGCGCACCGGCTTGCCTTGGGTGCGTCTCAAAATGGCCGGCAGCTTGGATGGCCGGAGTGCCTTGGCCAATGGGCAGAGCCAGTGGATTACCGGGCCGGAGGCCCGTGCCGATGGTCATCGGTTCCGGGCGCGTGCACAGGCGATCATTACCGGGGTGGGCACGGTCATCGAGGATGACCCGAACCTCACCGTGCGTGACGTGGCGTTACCCATAGGCCAGTCCGGCCAAACAGTTGCCCTGGCAGCACCGCTGCGGGTGGTGCTGGATAGTCATCTACGTATGCCCGTAACGGCCAGGATACTCCAGGGTGGATGCCTCGTCGCGACCGCTTCCAACGATGCCGTCAAAATGGACGCGTTGCGCGCAGCAGGGGCCGAGGTCCTTTGCGTGCCCGACACCCATGGGCGCGTGGACCTCTCGGCACTACTCAGGGCGTTGGCAGATCGCGGTGTCAACGAAGTGCATGTCGAAGGCGGCGCGCGCCTGAGCGGCGTGTTGCTCAAGGCGGGGCTCGTCGATGAGCTTCTGGCTTATATGGCACCGTGTATTCTGGGTAGCGAAGCCCGGGGCTGGTTCGATGATCTCAATCTGACCACGCTGGATCAGAAGATCGCACTCAGGTTTCAGGATGTGCGGATGATCGGCGCTAATCTCCGCATCGTTGCCCGCCCCGAGAAATAGCTAACCCATTGAATCAGTTGGTCGTGCGGAGAATGACGCAGCTAATCTCCGCATGATTTGCGGAGATTAAAGTCGTTTTAACGGGGGTAACAGACCGGGCAGGCTTGATCCCTGAGCACACGGCTACTGCTCCAGGCGCCCGTCAGCGCATCGTAACGCTGCAATAGGCCGGTGGCCGGTTGGCCGAAACCGGCGATCAGCTTGATGGCCTCGACCGCTTGCATGCCGCCGATGACACCAGTGACCGGGGCCAGAATACCGGTGGTCGCACAGCGGAGTGCTTCATCCCGGCTATCCTCCGGGTACAGGCAGGCATAGCAGGGGCCATCGCCCTGGCGTGGATCAATTACGAACAGCTGGCCCGTGAGTTTGATGGCAGCGCCGGAGACCAGCGGCTTCTTGAGTGCCACGCAGGCACGGTTGAGCGCGTAACGGGTGGCAAAATTATCGCTGCAGTCGAGCACGACATCGGCCGCCGCAACGGCGGCATTGAGTCCGTCGCCTTCCAGGCGAGGTAAGGGCCGAACGAGGCAGTCCGGGTTCGTTAGCGCCAATGCCTGTTGTGCACTTTGTGTCTTGAGCGCACCGATGCGCGCATCGGTATGCAGGATCTGACGCTGCAGGTTGCTGAGCTCCACCGTGTCGCCATCGGCAATGCTGAGGGTGCCGATGCCGGCGCTGGCCAGATAGAGCGCAGCAGGGGAGCCGAGACCACCAGCACCAACGATCAGTACATGGGCAGCGAGGAGCTTTTCCTGCCCCTCGACCCCGATCTCGTCGACCAGTATGTGCCGGCTGTAGCGCAGCAGCTGCTGGTCATTCATGATGGCTTATTTGGCCGGCGCGGCTTCCGTTGGGGCCGCTGGCGCGTCATCCGCCTTCACGTTTTTGGCGCTGTCTTTGGCGGTTTCTTTAGCGGCCACGGGCGGCTTGCCGCCAAGACGCTTGATCGCTTCGACAAACTGGCGGTCCTTGGCGGTCGTGTAGTCGGCAATGGCCAGGCCGGCGAAGTCGTCGTCCTTGTCCTTATCCTTGCCGTTTGATTTGCCGCCGGGTTTGTCAGACTTCTTCTCGGCATCCTTATCCTGACCATTAGTCAGGTGACCATCCAGATCGGCCTCACGCAGCAGCCCATTTTTCTTGGCGCCCGGCACTTCTTCAATTTCGATATCGGGCTCAATGCCCTTGGCCTGGATTGAACGACCATTCGGCGTGTAGTAACGGGCCGTGGTCAGCTTGATGGCGGTGTTGCCAGGCAATGGCAGCACCGTTTGTACCGATCCCTTGCCAAAGGTGCGGGTGCCGATGATGGTGGCGCGTTTGTAATCCTGCAGGGCGCCAGCCACAATCTCGGAGGCCGAGGCAGAACCGCCGTTAACCAGCACGATCATCGGCACGGTCTTGGCGCCGGCGGGTAGGTTACGCAGCTCGTCATCACGACCTCGTTGATAGTCTTCGGCCTTGGCGTAGAACTTGTGCTTGGCATCCGGGGCGCGGCCATCCGTAGAGACCACCACCTTGTCAGCGGGCAGGAAGGCCGCAGCCACACCGACGGCACCGTTCAGCAGGCCACCCGGATCGTTACGCAGATCCAGGATCAGCCCCTTGAGCGGGCCGTTCTTATAGAGTTGCGTTAGCGCGTTGGCCAGCATCTCGGTGGTGTTTTCCTGGAACTGGGTGATGCGGATGTAGCCGTAGCCCGGTTCGATCATTTTGAATTTGACCGACTGCACCTTGATGATTTCGCGGGTCAGCGTGACGACCAGCGGCTTGCTCATGCCCTTGCGGGCAATGGTGAGTGTCACGTCGGTCTTGGGCTTGCCGCGCAGCTTCTTCACCGCTTCATTCAGTGTCAGACCCTTGACCGAGGTGTCACCGATCTTGACGATCAGGTCACCCGTCTTCAGGCCGGCACGGGCGGCGGGCGTATCTTCGATCGGGGCGATGACTTTCACGAAGCCATCTTCCATGCCCACCTCGATACCGAGGCCGCCGAATTCACCCTGGGTGCCGACTTGCAATTCCTTGAAGGCTTCGGCATCGAGGTAGGTCGAATGCGGATCGAGATTGGTGACCATGCCCGAGATCGCGTTGCTGATCATCTTCTTGTCTTCAACAGGTTCGACATAACCCTGTTTGATGGCGTTGAAGACTTCGGCAAAGGTGCGAAGATCCTGGATCGGCAGACCCGTCGTTGGTTGCGTTGCCGGGGCTGGTTTTTCGGCGAAGGCCGGAATCTGCAGCGCGATCAGGACCCCGGCGACGACGCCAACCAGACCGATGCCTGTCGAACGCAACCACCCCGGCTGTGCGGGTTGGACGTCGTGTGACGGGTCTTGCGGTGTGCGGGGCGTCTGTTCCATGTGGGATCCTATTTGCGGCGCTTACTTCTGTTTGGCTTGCTGCGCGACGGCGGCGGCGGCCTTGGCGGCGGCTTCCTGGTCGCCGAGGTAGTAGCTGCGAATCGGCTTTAGCGTCTCGTCGTCGAGTTCATAGACCAGCGGAATACCGGTCGGAATGTTCAGTTCGACGATGTCGGCATCCGAGATGTTGTCGAGGTATTTCACCAGGGCACGGATCGAGTTGCCGTGGGCGGCAACGATCACGCTCTTGCCGGCTTTAACGGCCGGGGCGATCGTACCTTCCCAGAACGGCACAAAGCGGGCGACCGTATCCTTCAGACATTCGGTCATTGGCAGTGCCTTCTCGGTCAGCCCCGAGAACTTTTCGGCATAGCGCGGATCGAAACGCGGGTGACGCGGGTCATCAAATTCCAGTGCCGGCGGCGGGGTATCGTAGCTGCGGCGCCAGACCAGCACCTGGTCATCACCGTATTTGGCGGCCGTCTCGGCCTTGTTGAGACCTTGCAGCGCGCCGTAGTGGCGCTCGTTTAGGCGCCAGTTGCGCTGAATCGGAATCCACAGACGATCCATTTCTTCCAGCGCCAGCCACAGTGTCCGCATGGCACGCTTGAGTACCGACGAATAGGCCTGGTCGAATTCGAAGCCTGCCTCTTTCATGAGGCGACCGGCCTGTTTGGCTTCTTCGATGCCTTTTTCAGTCAGATCCACGTCGGTCCAGCCCGTGAAGCGGTTTTCCTTGTTCCAGGAAGATTCGCCGTGGCGGAGCAGCACAATTTTTTTCATGATTTCGAGTCCGTAAGTCGTGTAATTCGGGTTGACCGCTGTCTATCCATCAACCCGCTATTCTATAATGCGGAAGGCGCCGACTCTAGACGCGCCCACCCGAGTTAATGCTTTTTTTGGAAAAACCATGGATTTCTTTCTACAACCCCTGAATCTGGGTCTTCTGGCGATCATGCTCGTGTCCGGTGCCATGCTGGTACGTCAGGTGGCCCAACCGGGGGCGAAGGCTGTGTCGCCCCAGGCCGCGATTGCCATCAAAGACCGCGAAAACGGGGTCTTTGTCGATGTGCGCGAAGAGCACGAGGTGGCGGTTGGCCATATCAAGGGAAGCCTGATGATGCCGCTCAAGACCCTGGGCGACAATCTGGCCAAGCTGGAAAAATATCGTAAGAAGCCGGTAGTCGTGATCTGTGCCGCTGGCCAGCGCTCTGCCGCCGGCACCCGGGTGCTGCTCAAGGCCGGTTTTGAAGACGTTTGCCAGCTCGATGGCGGCATTCAGGCCTGGGAGAAGGCCGGGCTGCCGCTAGTGCGTGGTTCGACCAAGGATTGAGGCGCCCATCATGCCCAGGATCCTGATGTATTGCACCGCGGTTTGCCCGTATTGCGTTCGCGCCGAGCAGCTGCTCAAGACCAAAGGCGTTACCGAGATCGAAAAGATCCGTGTCGACCTTGAACCCGAGCAACGTGAGGCGATGATGGCCCGGACCGGCCGTCGAACCGTGCCCCAGATCTATATTGGCGAGACGCATGTGGGTGGCTTCGACGACCTGGCGGCACTCGATCGGGCCGGCGGTCTGGATCCGCTGCTTGCCTAGTTTGAAACATCTCCTAAACGATTTATTACTGACCCCTTCAATTTAAGGATCGCTTCATGGCCGACAATGACCAGAACAATGAACAGCAGGCAGCCGAACAACAGGCGCCGGCACAACCGATGTTTGCCATCGAAAAGTTGTACGTGAAGGATATGTCCCTCGAAGTGCCGAGCGGTGCCGAAGCCTTTTTGCAGCCGCAGGCGCCGGAAGTCAGCGTCCAGTTCAAGACGGCGTTTGGCCAGTTGGCCCCGGATGTTTTTGAGGGCTTGCTCCAGGTCACGGTGACGGCCAAGGCTCAGGATAAAGTTCACTTCCTGGTGGAAGTGCAGCAAGCGGGTATTTTCCGCATTGCCGGTGTGCCGGAGGAAGCCCTGCAGCCTTTCCTGCTGTCCGCCGTGCCGAACATCCTGTTCCCGTACGCCCGTGAGGCCGTTTCGGATGCCACAGTTCGTGCCGGCTTCCCGCCGGTCGTTCTGCAACCGGTCAACTTTGATGCCATGGCACAGCAGACCGCCGAAGCGGATGCTGCAGCGGCAGCCGAGGCACCGGCAACCCTGCAGTAAAGGATAATCCGGCATGACGCATGACGCCCGCTTGAAGATTGGAGTTCTGGCCGCCGGTGCCTGGGGAACGGCGCTGGCCGCCAACTGGGCGCAACGTCATGACGTATGTATCTGGGCGCGCGAGCCCGAGGTGGTTGCCAGCATCAATGGCGATCACGTCAACCATCAGTTCCTGCCGACAATCACCTTGCCGGTGACGCTGAAGGCGACGGGGGAGATGGCCGATCTTGTGGGCTCAGACGTGCTTGTACTGGCTACGCCCGTGGCGGCTTTACGCGTGACGCTGCAGGCGCTCAAATCGTTCTATGGTAACCGTCCGTTGCCGCCCCTCGTCTGGGTTTGCAAGGGCTTTGAACCAAAAACCGGGTTGCTGCCACATCAGGTGGTGCGTGAAGAAATGGGGGACGTGGCTGCGGCAGCGCTTTCCGGGCCGAGCTTCGCCCAGGAAGTCGCGCGTCATATGCCGACTGCGGTGACCCTGGGCGCACGCGATCTGGCCCTGGCCGAAAAACTGGCTAACTGGTTGTACACGCCGAATCTACGTTTGTATGCCTCAGGTGACGTGGTGGGCGTCGAGGTGGGGGGCGCCGTCAAGAATGTGCTGGCGATTGCTACGGGGATTTGCGATGGCCTGTCGCTTGGGCATAATGCGCGCGCCGCATTGATGACGCGCGGCATTGCCGAAATCGGTCGTCTGTGCGAACGACTGGGCGGCAGCCGTGAAACGCTGATGGGGCTTTCCGGTCTGGGTGATCTGATTCTCACCTGCACCGGGGATCTTTCGCGTAACCGTCAGGTAGGGCTGGCGTTGGGGCAGGGTAAAACGCTGGAAGAAACGCTCGCTGCGCTGGGTCATGTCGCCGAAGGCGTGGGCACCGCGCGTGAAGTGGCACGGCTTTCGACCGAACTTCAGGTCGAGATGCCGATTGCCCGTGCGGTAGCCGCGGTGATTGCCGGTGAACTCAAGGCCCGCGATGCGGTCGCCCAGTTAATGAGTCGGGCACAGCGCGCCGAATAAGCGTTGTGATTAAACGGCGCCGCTAAAGCCGTTCTGACGCCAGATTTCGAAGGCCACAATCGACGCCGAATTCGCCAGATTCAGGCTGCGGATATTTGGACGCATGGGAATCCGTAATCGCCGATCGGGGCTGAAGCTTTGCAAAATCTCGGCCGGCAGCCCTTTGGTTTCGCAGCCTAATACGATCACATCGTCGGGTAGAAATTGCACCTCGTGATAGGGCCGACTGGCTTTGGTGGTCATCGCAAATAGTCGTCGGGTCTGGCCTGCGTCGTTGGTGGTGCAGCCGAGCGCTTCCAGACAACTGGACCAGTCGTCGTGCACCCGGAGAAAAGCCTGGTCGTGGTAATCCAGACCCGCACGGCGTAACGCGCGATCATCCACATCAAAACCCAGGGGGCGAACAAGGTGGAGTTCAAAGCCCGTGGCGGCCGAGACGCGGATGAGATTCCCGGTATTCGGTGGAATCTCCGGGTGGATGAGCACAATGGCAGGTCGTGGGGTCGTCATGAGAAAGGGGATTCAGCATTCGGTGGCAGATGATGCCTCAGGTGCGGGTGTGCGTGCCACCACGGCGACATCAATCCGGGTGGCCCCCGACTGGCGCAGCACATCGGCACAGGCCGAAAGGCTGGCACCCGTGGTCAGGACATCGTCCACCAGCAGGATGTTCCGGGCGCGAATGGGGGCCGGGCAGGCAAAGGCACCCTGGAGATTCTGCCAGCGTGCTGCACGGGGCAAACCGGCCTGAGGCGGTGTGTCGTGCATCCGGACCAGTGCATCGTAAGCACACGGGATCTGCAGCCGACGACTCAGGTGGCGGGCGATCTCGGCGGCCTGATTGAAGCCGCGGCTGCGCAGTCGGTTCGGGTGGAGCGGCATGGGTACGATCAGATCCGGTCGTGGCGCGCTGCTACGAAGCCATGCCTGTTCCAGCGCGATGGCGAGCTGCTCGGCGAAAAACCGACCCAGATACAGATGGTGGCCGTACTTGAAATCGCGGATCAGGGTGTCGACCGGAAAGCCGTACACCCAGGCGGCGGTGGCCGTATCAAAGAGCGGGGGGTGACGGTGGCAGTCGGGGCACTGGGCCAAGCCTGCAGGCATGGGTAAGGCACAGCGGTCGCAGTGAGCCGGCGGAATCGTCGGTAGATCCGCAGCGCAGGCCGGGCAGATTGGTGCGTTGGCGCTCGGTAGGTGGCAAAGGGCGCAGTTCTGGGCCAGAAACGCACCGGCCAGCGGCCGACCGACTGCGGTGTGCAGCCAGGTCGCAAGTTGACGGGCAAGGCCTTGATTCATCGGGGGTGGGTGGAGCAAGGGCAGGGTGTGGGTATTGGGCGCCGCTTCCGCGAGATGCGTGGGGTTTCGGGCATAATTATGCCTTTACTGCGACCGCTTTCCCCATGGGCGAGGCCCTTTATGCAAACAGAGACGATTCCCCTGAATTTTGTGCCACCGCGCCAGAAGCATCGAGATCAGGTTGCACCTTCGGCCGGCACGGCGCGTTGGTCGACTGAAGCCGTGCTCGATCTGATCGAAACGCCGTTCATGGCCTTGCTGGCTAAAGCGCATGCTGTTCATGCCGAACACTTCGATGAAAATGCGGTGCAGCGTTCGACCCTGCTCTCGATCAAGACGGGTGGCTGTTCTGAGGATTGCGGTTACTGCTCGCAGTCAGCCCGTTATGACACCGAAGTCGGCCGCGAAGCGCTGATGTCCAAGGATGATGTCATTGCTGCTGCGAAAGCGGCCAAGGCGGCGGGTTCGTCGCGTTTCTGCATGGGCGCCGCCTGGCGTGGTCCCAAAGACAAGGATCTCGATCAGGTGGTGGACATGGTTGAGTCCGTCAAGGCGCTGGGTCTCGAGACCTGCGTCACGCTTGGTATGCTCAAGCCGGGCCAGGCTGAAAAACTGGCAACGGCTGGGCTCGATTATTACAATCACAATCTTGATACCGATTCGGCGTACTACAGTGAAGTGATCAGTACACATACGCACGAAGATCGCCTGGATACGCTGGATCGGGTCCGCAAGGCGGGTATTCATGTGTGCTCGGGCGGGATCGTCGGCATGGGCGAAAACCGCAAGAACCGCGCCGCTCTGATTGCGCAGCTGGCCAATCTGGATCCGGTGCCCGATTCGGTGCCCATTAACAATCTGGTACCGATTCCCGGCACCCCGATGGCCGGTGTGGATCCGGTCGATGGCATCGAGTTTGTACGCATGATCGCGGCGGCCCGGATCACGATGCCGACCTCGTGGGTGCGACTGTCGGCAGGGCGTCAGGAAATGTCGGACGAGTTGCAGGCGCTGTGCTTCTTTGCCGGTGCCAATTCGATTTTTTACGGTGAGCAATTGCTGACGACCGGCAACCCGGATACCTCCCGCGATCAGAAGCTGTTTGCGACGCTGGGCCTGAAAGGCGTCTGATGTCCGGTGCGGCACCCCGTATCCAGCGGGAGCGGGTGCGCCGCACCTTTGATCGGGTGGCCGCCGATTTTGCCGCCCATGATTTTCTGTATCGCGAAATGTCCCGCCGCATGGATGAGCGCCTGGACATGGTGCGCCTGGTGCCCGAGCGGATACTGGACGCCGGTTGTGGCCTGGGGGCGGATCGGCTGAGTCTGAACGCGCGTTATCCGGCAGCCGCATGGCTGGGAATTGACCAGAGTGTGTCGATGCTGTGCAATGGCCAGAGCGCGGATAGCGCAGCGCGGGGGTTTATGCAGCGGCTGTTCCAGGTTGGCCGCCGTGCACAGATTAGCCGCCTGGCAGCATCGATGGATGCGTTGCCGCTGGCGGGTCAGAGCGTGGATCTGGTCTGGTCGAATGCCGCCCTGCACTGGCTGGGCAATCTGCCTGCGGCCTTTGCGGAATTTAACCGCGTCTTGCGCATCGGCGGCTTGCTCATGTTCAGCAGCTTCGGACCGGATACGCTGAAAGAGCTTCGATACGCGTTAGGAGCCGTTGCACACCCTGCAGCTTCGCGGGTACATGATTTCACCGATATGCACGATGTGGGCGATATGCTGGTCCATGCCGGCTTTTCTGACCCGGTCATGGACATGGAAACGCTGACGTTGACGTACACCGATCCCTGGCAGGCGTTGCGCGAACTGCGCCTCGCGGGCTCCGGGCTGGCGCGTGAGGAGATGCCACGCGGTCTGACGTCCCGCCGCTTCTGGTTGCGGGTGTTCGAGCATTGGCCCCGCGATGCCGAGGGTCGCTATCCGCTGACTTTCGAACTGGTTCAGGGGCATGCCTGGAAAGTCGCGCCCCGGCAGCATGAGGATGGTCGTGCGGTCGTTAACTTCATGGCGCGACCCGGACAGCCGCCGCGCCGGGGTTGAGTCATGGTTGCAGATTGGCGGCCCGCATTACGGGCAGCGTGGCGGGCAACGGGTGCGCTTGAAAAGTGCGCGGGGGTTGATGCGCTCATTCCGACGTATCTGGCGCTAGGGGCCGCTGCAACGGAAGTTAACTTTTGTGCTGCCGCTGATGCCCCCCCGTGTGCCGAGGTTGGGCGTCCGGAACGGCCCATTTGTGTGCCGCCCGCCGAACTGCCCCGGCGCCGGGCAGTGGATCAGGCGGGTCGTGCCGCGCTGCTGCATGCCATTGCCCATATCGAATTCAATGCCATCAATCTAGCCCTGGATGCGGCCTGGCGCTTCAGCCAACTGGGCGGGCTTTTTGTACGGGACTGGATCGGTGTCGCCATCGAAGAGGCGTATCACTTCCGGCTGATCCATGATCAGCTCGAGCGGCTCGATGTGCGATACGGGGATCTTCCGGCGCACGCCGGCCTGTGGCAACTCGCCGAGCAGACCGAGGGTGATGTGCTGGCCCGGATGGCCCTGGTGCCGCGGTTGATGGAAGCGCGGGGGCTGGATGCCATGCCGCCGATATTCCGGAGCTTTCAGGGGGTCGGCGATCGGCCCAGCTTGCGGGCGCTCGCGGTGATTGCGCGGGATGAGGTGCGCCATGTGGCCGTGGGCGACTTCTGGTTCCGGCACGGTTGTGCAGCCGCCCGCCTACCGGTTGAGAAAACCTTTCGTGCGTTGATCGCGCAGCATAATGCCCCGTGGCCCAAGGCACCGCTCAATGAAGCAGCGCGCCGCGCGGCGGGTTTTGCGAACGACGAACTGATGGCGCTACGCGGGTAATCAACGCGCAATAAAAAAGGCAGTCCGCAGACTGCCTTTCTGAGTATGCCTCGACAGAATTACTGACGCAGACCCGCAGCGTATTCAGCCGCAGCGGCCATCTGCTTGTCGGTCATCTTGGCGGCGATCATGCGCATCATGCCTTCTGGATCGTTGGCACGGATACCGTCACGGAACTGTTGCAGCTGGGCAATCGTGTAGTCCGGATGCTGACCTGCCAGGGCCGGGTACTGGGCCGGCAGACCGGCACCGGCAACGCCATGGCAACCGGCACAGGCAGGAATACCTTTCTTCGCATCACCCGCGCGCCACAGCTTGCGGCCCTCGACGGCCAGCTTCTCATCCTTGGCAACGGCCGGCTTCAGCGTCTGCTTCGAGAAGTAGGTGGCCAGCGTCTTGATATCGTCGTCGGTCAGCGGGGCGGCCATGCCGTTCATCACGGCGTTCTGGCGCAGCGCGGGCTTGCCATCGGGCGAGGCCTTGAAGTTGTTCAGTTGCTTGGTCAGGTAGGCAACGCTCTGACCCGCCAGGTTCGGGTTGGCAGGAATGCTGCTGTTACCGTCAACGCCGTGACAGGCGGCACAGACATTTTTTGCGATAGCCGGCACATCATTCGATGCGGCAGGCTTGGCAGCAGAATCTTGGGCGATTGCCAGGGTGCTGACAGAGCACATCAGGGCGAAAGCGACAGCTCGGATCATCTCCACACTCCAACAGGATGGTTAGCAATCCCTTCACGGGGAAGGGCTTTTGATCGTTAAGGCTGTTATTCTAATACAACATCACCGAGGCGTACTGTGTCTGAACCCCAAACTTTAAAATCCGGCGCCAAAAAGCGCACCCCGGCGGCGCCTAAAAAAGCGGCAGGGAAGGCCGCGCCAGCACCAAAGCGGTCCGCCAGGCCGGCCGGGGCCGTTGTGGCGCCTGCTGCGCCCAAAAACCCGGGGCATGCTCACCCGTTTCCGCGTACCGAATTTCTGACCACCGTCGCCAAATTGCGGGATGCGCCCGGCGATGCGGTCGCCGAGGTGGCTTTTGTCGGGCGATCCAATGCCGGCAAGTCGTCGGCCATCAATACGCTGGCGGGCAAGACCCGGCTGGCCTATGTCTCCAAGACCCCCGGCCGTACTCAGCATCTGAATTATTTCTCGGTGGCGCCGGACCGTTATTTTGTCGATTTGCCGGGCTATGGTTTTGCCAAGGTGCCTGAGGACGTGCGTAAGCAGTGGGACATCCTGCTGGGGCCCTATCTGCAAACGCGGGAACAGCTCAAAGGTCTGGTGGTGATCATGGATAGTCGTCGCCCGCTGACCGAGATGGATTGGCAGATGCTGGCATGGTTTGCGCCTACCGGCCGGCCGGTGCATGTGTTGCTTTCCAAGGCCGATAAGCTGAGCCGTCAGGAACAGACCAAGACCTTGCGTCAGGTAAAGGCCGACTTGGCCGACCTGGGGTGCCCGGTCAGCGTGCAGTTATTTTCCAGCCTCAAGCGGAGTGGGGTGGGTGAGGCCGCCGGGGTGCTCAAACGCTGGCTGGGGCTGTGCGACAATGCCGGCAATGATTCTCAGGGGGAGACAAATCCCCCGACATCGTCCGTGAGTGAACAAGATGCAGACTAAAGCCGGTTTTCCCTGGGTGCGTCCCCGCCGTGTTCGGGTCGATGAGGCATCGCGCCGGTTGGTGCGTGAACATCATCTGCGCACCGATGATCTGATTTATCCGGTCTTCGTGCGCGAAGGCTCGGCCGTGCATGAGGCGGTGGCCTCTATGCCCGGCGTCCATCGCTATTCGCCGGATACCCTACTGACGCACCTTGATGCGGTGGTCGCGCTGGGGATTCCGGCAATCGCCCTGTTTCCGGTGATCGACGCTGCCCTCAAGACGCCGGATGGCGCGGAAGCGGCCAACCCCGATGGGCTGGTGCCGCGCGTGGTTAAAGCGATCAAGGCACGATTTCCGGGCTTGCTGGTGATTACCGATGTGGCGCTGGACCCGTATACCTCACACGGTCAGGACGGCATTATTGATGCCGACGGTTATGTGCTCAATGACGTGACGCTCGACATGCTGGTGCGTCAGGCCACCATGCAGGCGGCCGCGGGCGTCGATATGGTGGCGCCTTCCGACATGATGGATGGGCGTATCGGGCGAATCCGTGCTGCACTCGAGGCCGCCGGGTACGTGAATACCCGCATCATGGCCTACAGCGCCAAGTATGCCTCGGCCTTTTACGGCCCCTTCCGGGATGCGGTCGGTTCGGCCGGCCAGCTCGGCAAGGGCAACAAGCTGGGTTACCAGATGGATCCGGCCAATACCGATGAAGCCCTGCATGAGGTGGCGCTGGATCTGGCCGAAGGCGCCGATATCGTGATGGTCAAGCCGGGGATGCCCTATCTGGACATCGTGCGCCGGATCAAAGATGAATTCCGCCGACCGACGGCGGTGTATCAGGTCAGTGGCGAATACGCGATGCTGCAGGCCGCCATCCAGAATGGCTGGCTGGACGAGCGGAAGGTCGTGATGGAAAGCCTGCTCGCCTTCAAGCGTGCCGGGGCCGACATGATCCTGACTTACTTTGCGCCGCAGGTGGCGCGCTGGCTCCAGGCCGATAAATAACGTAAGTCGGTCACTTTGCGGAGCTTGTGGTCAACCCACGGGCTATTGCGTAACGAGTGCGTCACCCAGAGCGTGTGCATTCCCAGGCGCTTGGCCATCACCAGATTGGCCAGGCTGTCCTCGACCATGATGCATTGATTTGCCGCCACACGTTCACGCTGGAAGAGTTTAAGAAATCCGGCGCGGAGTGGCTTGGGCTGAAAGCCGAACGACTCCACCGTATACACGGCGTCAAATAACCGCCGCAATCCGGTGTGCTCGAGCACATCTTCGGTATAGCGGCGCGGTGCGTTCGAGAAGATGATGCGCCGTCCGGGCAGATCGGCCAGCGTATGCGCCAATGCCGGCGCGGTGATGATCAGCGAACCGAGATCCTCGAAATTGTGGGTCTGATCCAGAAAGTGGTGCGGATCGACGCCGTGATGCCGGATGAGGCCGAGGAGGGTGGCGCCGTAGCGTTGCCAGTAATGCTGTCGGAGCGCCGTGGCGGCCGCATGATCGAGTGCCAGGTGGCGCTCGATATAGGCCGTCATGGCCCGGTTGATCTGGGGAAAGATATGCGGCGTCGCGTGGTGCAACGTATCGTCGAGATCGAACACCCACACCGGCACCCCTGTGCGCTGAATCGCTGAGCGAGCAGGATGAGATGTGACTTGGTTCGCACGCAGCGACTGAGACATATCTGAGAGATAGGCGAAGAAGCGAGTACGAAACAGGGAAGCAGATCGCCTGCGCAGCCAGTGATTAGTTAGAGCGGATCATGGTTCCTACACCATGCTGCGTCAGAATTTCCAGCAGCAATGCGTGGGGCACACGGCCATCAATGATATGGACGCCCTTGACGCCGTTACGCGCTGCGTCGAGGGCCGAAGAAATCTTCGGCAGCATGCCGCCCGACAGCGTGCCGTCAGCCACCATGTTGTCAATATCGCGCGGTGTCAGGTTGGTGACCAGATTGCCATCCTTATCCAGCACGCCCGGCGTGTTGGTCAGAAGCACCAGCTTTTCAGCGCCCAGCACCTCGGCCATCTTGCCGGCCACCACATCGGCGTTGATGTTGTAGGTTTCGCCATCCGGCCCAAAGCCAATCGGGGCGATAACGGGGATAAACGCGCCGGTGACCAGATGATGCACGATCGACGGGTCAATCTGCTGGATGTCACCCACCAGACCGATGTCGAGCAGTTCGCTCGGGTTGCCCTGTTTGGGCAGCATGAGTTTCTTGGCGCGGATCAGGCCCGCGTCCTTGCCGGTCAGGCCAACGGCCTTGCCGCCGTTCTGGTTGATGAGGCCGACAATGTCCTTGTTCACTTCGCCACCCAGCACCATCTCCACGATGCGCATGGTTTCGGCATCGGTGACGCGCATGCCCTGGATAAATTCGCCCTTCTTGCCAACCTGCGTCAGCATCTGCTCGATCTGCGGGCCACCCCCATGTACGACCACCGGATTCAGGCCGACCAGCTTGAGCAGCACCACATCGTTGGCGAACGATTGCTTCAGGCTTTCTTCCGTCATGGCATTGCCGCCGTATTTGACAACAATGGTTTTGCCATGGAAGCGCTTCAGGAAAGGCAGGGCCTCAGAGAGTACCTGGGCTTCGAGAGCGGTATGTTCGGAGAGTTGCGCGATGGGCATAGGAGTTCCGTCGGTCTGAAATGCAGTAGAGAACGGTTGATTGTAACGAGGTGATGAATGATCGCAAAGCCTTGTTACGACGTGGTTGCGGGCGGCAGATTTGCAAGGGCCAGAATGGCTTCACGATTGCTCGCCGAAAAACAGGCGTCTGCAGCTGCTTGCCAAGGGGTCCAGCGCCAGGCGCGGTGTTCGGCAGGCGCCGTCGTGATTTCACAGGGGGCCGGTAGGCAAAGTGAAAACACGCGTTCGCGATTGTGCGTTACTTCGGGCGCGTAGCGATGCCGCCATTCCGGCATGATGGTGTACACATTCTCACCCGGCCAGACACGGAGCTGGTCGGTAGTGATGTTCAGCCCCGTTTCTTCACACACTTCACGGACGGCCGTTTCCACAAAATCTTCGTGATCTTCGCGACTGCCGGTCACCGATTGCCAGTAGCCGGGGTGCCTAGCCCGCTCCAACAGCAGAATCTGCAGATCCGGGGTGTGGATTACCACGAGGACAGATTCGGGACGCTTGTAGCCGTCGGACATGCTGCGGGTCGCTCAGCCAATCATGGGCAGCAGGGCAACACCATCGCCGCGCAAGCCAACAAACGCCCAGAACGGCATCGCCTGATCCTGCCAGAAATGCGTCGCTGACTGGAAGGCGTCGAGTAGTTTCTGGAAACCGCCCGGGTCAGTCGCGATCAGGTTATCGGCATCTGCAACCAGAACAACATAGCCATTGGCCGGCAACCAGGAGAAGTCGCAGAGCATCTCACCGAGGTCGTCGAGATGGGCGGCCTCATGGGCCGGGCAAGCCGTGGCTTTGGTCAGGATGGCCATGGCATCGGCCATGCGGGGTGTTTCCGCCAGGTCCACCGTGATCAGGTGCAACTCGGCCTGTGCGCAGGCTTCTGCCAGTGCGCCCATGCCGCCCGGCGTCAGGTGATACACGCCGGCCCGCTCATGATCGGCGAGCAGGCGGGCGAAAGCAGCCGGGTTCACGCGTGTGGGTGGAAGCGAGGCGCGGGTATCGGAACCCGTTAAGCCTTGACCTCGGCTGCGCCCGGTTGGGCGACCGGTTGACGCAGACGGATGTGCAGTTCGCGTAATTGCTTTTCATCGACCGGCGACGGGGCATCAGTGAGCAGACACTGGGCACGCTGGGTTTTCGGGAAGGCAATCACGTCACGGATCGATTCGGCACCAGTCATCATGGTGACGATGCGATCCAGACCAAAGGCCAGGCCGCCGTGCGGCGGTGCGCCGTACTTCAGTGCATCGAGCAGGAAGCCGAATTTCTGCTTCTGCTCTTCTTCGCTGATACCCAGTGCGCTGAACACTTTCTCCTGAACATCGGCGCGGTGGATACGGACCGAGCCGCCACCGATTTCCCAGCCGTTGAGCGCGATGTCGTAGGCCTTGGCCAGACACTTGCCCGGGTCGCTGGCCAGCAGATCGATGTGCGCATCCTTCGGGCTGGTGAACGGATGATGACAGGCGTTCCAGCGCTTGTCGTCTTCGTCGTATTCGAACATTGGGAAGTCGACCACCCAGATCGGTGCCCAGACGGTGCCGTTCATGAAATTCTTTTCGTGGCCGATCTTGACGCGCAGTGCGCCCAGCGCATCGTTGACGATCTTGGTCTTGTCGGCGCCAAAGAAAATCAGGTCGCCGCTTTGTGCACCGGTACGTTCCAGAATGGTCTTTAGCGCCGTCTCGTGCAGGTTCTTGACGATGGGCGATTGCAGGCCGGTTTCGTTCGGTTGCGAGGCATCGTTGACCTTGATGTAGGCGAGGCCCTTGGCGCCGTAGATGCCGACAAACTTGGTGTACTCGTCGATTTCGCCACGCGATAGTGAGGCACCCCCCGGAATACGCATGGCGGCCACACGGCCACCGGTGGTAGCCGGGCCGCTGAAGACCTTGAAGGCCACATCGGCGACAGCGTCGGTCACGTCGGTCAGTTCCAGCGTGACGCGCATGTCTGGTTTGTCCGAGCCAAAACGCGCCATCGCTTCAGCATAAGGAATGCGCGGGAAAGGGTTCGGTAGATCGACGTCGAGTGCGTCCTTGAAGACGTAGCGGATCAGGCCTTCCATGAGGCCCATGATCTCTTCTTCGCTCAGGAACGAGGTTTCGATATCCACCTGGGTAAATTCGGGTTGGCGATCGGCGCGCAGATCTTCGTCGCGGAAGCACTTAACGATCTGGTAGTAACGATCAAAGCCAGCCACCATCAGCAGCTGCTTGAACAGCTGTGGTGACTGCGGCAGGGCGAAGAACTGGCCATCGTGTACGCGCGACGGCACCAGGTAGTCGCGGGCACCTTCCGGCGTCGACTTGGTCAGCATCGGGGTTTCGATATCGATAAAACCGTTGTCGTCGAGGTAACGACGGAAGGCGCGGGCCACGCGATAGCGTAGTTGCAGATTTTTCTGCATGGCCGGACGACGCAGATCGATCACGCGATGCGTCAGCCGCACGGTTTCCGAGAGGTGCTCGTCATCCACCTGGAACGGGGGCGTGACTGAGGGATTCAGCACTTCGATGTCGTGGCACAGCACTTCAATGCCGCCGGAGGCCAGTGTGGTGTTCTCGGTACCCGCCGGACGGGGGCGTACCTTGCCAGTGATCTTGAGACAGAATTCGCCACGCACCGATTCGGCGATCTGGAACATCTCGGGACGATCCGGATCACACACAACCTGTGCCAGGCCGCTCCGGTCGCGCAGATCGATAAAGATCACGCCACCATGGTCGCGACGGCGGTGGGCCCAGCCGGCGAGGGTAACGATCTGTTCGTTGAGCGAAGGGTTGAGGTCGCTACAGTAATGGGTGCGCATGGGAGTTCGTGCTTTTCTTGAAGGTTGAAATCAGTGGCCGGTATTGGCCGGGGCTGTTGTTGAAACAGCCGGGTTCTTGAGGGGGAGCGCGGTCGGTGCGACCACACCCATCGAGATCAGGTATTTGAGGGCGTCTTCGACCGACATGTCGAGTTCGATCACATCGGCGCGTGGCACCATCAGGAAGAATCCGGACGTGGGGTTCGGGGTCGTTGGCACGTACAGACTGACCATGTCATTGCCCAGGTGCTGGGCAATTTCCCCACCCGGCGTACCGGTCAGGAAACCAATGGTCCAGCTGCCCGGGCGCGGGTACTGAACCAGCATCGCCTGACGGAAGGCCTGGCCTGACGGCGAGAACACGGTGTCGGAGATCTGCTTGACGCTCTGATACACCGAACGCACGACCGGGATGCGGTGCAGCAGGGCCTCCCACCAGCGTATCAATCGCTGACCGATAAAGTTGGCGGTGAGCAGGCCGGTGATGAAGACAATGAGCAGCGTTAATACGGCACCCAGACCCGGAATATTGAAGCCGAACAGGCTGCGCGGATGCCATTCGGTCGGCAGCAACATGATGGATTGATCCATCATGCCCAGAATGAACGAGAGCACCCAGATCGTGATGCCCAGGGGCGCCCAGATCAGCAGGCCGGTAATGAAGTAGCGTTTCACAGGTAGTCTTGGGTGGGGGTGAGCCCGTTTTAGCCCGAAGGAATTCGTCAAACCCTTGATTATAGCGGACTCGCGGCCGTTTCGGGGGTCTGCGCCGCGCCCCGAGCCTTCGGGGTCAGAGAACGCTGCCTAGCTGGAAAATCGGCAGATACATGGCAATGACCAGCCCGCCGATCAGGCCGCCCAGAATCAGCATCAGCACGGGTTCCATCAGGGTGCCGAGCATCGCTACCGCCTCATCGACCTCGCGGTCGTAGATGTCGGCCACCTTGTTGAGCATGGCATCGAGGGTGCCCGACTCTTCGCCGATAGACACCATCTGGACCAGAAGCGGGGAAAACACGGTCTGCCGCGCCAGACTGGCCGTGAGACTGTCCCCTGCCCGGATGCGGTCATGCAGGACGGCGCTGGCCGACTGGTAGATCCGGTTGCCCGTGGCGTCGCCCGCGGGCGCCAGTGCGTCGAGCAGCGGGATGCCGGCGCCATACAGGCTGGCCAGCGTTCTGCTCCAGCGGGCAAGGGCGGCCCGTCGCAGGAGTGAACCG
>JBFYKG010000065.1:0-7714 GCA_041311015.1 Rhodocyclaceae bacterium
TCTCGTCACCATGTGTATCGGTGGTGGTCAGGGTATCGCCGTGATCTTTGAACGCGTCTAAGTTCAAAGTCACGTCGTTAAAAACCGCCCTCCGGGGCGGTTTTTTATTGGGTCTTAGTTTTCCTGAAGCAGTCGACGGAGCAAACTGAGGCGCGTTGCCGTGGCACGACCCGTGCTGACTGCAGCCTGCAGTGCGCAGCCCGGATCCTGATCATGCCGGCAGTCGCGGAAGCGGCAATCGCCAAGGTGTGGGCGGAATTCCGGAAAGGCGAGCAGAATCTGCTCGTCACTCAGGTGCGATAACCCGAAGACTTGGAGGCCCGGCACGTCAATGATCGTGGTGTCGGCATCTGCTTGATAGGCCTGCACCGTGGTGGTGGTGTGGCGCCCGGTATCCAGATAGCGTGAGATGTCACCGATGGTGGCCTGGGCATCAGGCACCAGGGCATTGATGAGTGAGGATTTCCCCATGCCGGATTGACCAGTGAGAGCGGTGGATTTACCTGCGATCTGATCACGCAATCGGTCAATGCCGCGTCCGTCCACCGTGGAGGTGCGGATCACCGGAATGTCGATCTGTACAAAGGGGTCGAGCAGGTCTTCGGCGCGGGGTAGCAAATCACCGAGGTCCGCCTTGTTCAGGATAATGCTGAACGAAATATCTTCTGCCGCACAGGCCACCTGGCAGCGTGATAAGAGCTCGGGGTCGAACGAGGGCTCCGTGGCCACGACAAACCAGACCTGGTCTACGTTGGCGGCAACAGCCTTTTCCTTGAACTGGTCGGAGCGCTTGAACAAGTTCTTGCGATCTTCAATGTCTTCAATCACGGCCTGCGGTTGGCTGACATCGCCCGAGTTGCCCAGGTCGGTGACGTGGACGAGATCATTAACCGCAACTTCCCGTTTCTTCCCACGTGCAATACAGTGCCACAGTTTGCCGTCGGCATCCCGCGCCACATAGTGCCGGCCGTGGCTGGCAATCACACGGGCCGAGAAGGTGATGTTCGTCATGACGTGGTGCCGGGACATCCCTGTTGTGCCAGGTGCTGTACCCGCAAGGCGGCCGGCGGGTGCGAATCATGGAACAAAGAATAAAGGCTGTCCGGCGTAAGCGTGGCGGCGTTTTCCCGATACATGGTCACAAGCGCTGCGATCAGTTCCTCTGCCTGGCTGGTCTGGGCGGCGTAGGCGTCGGCCTCGTATTCGTGCTTGCGGGACACCGCATTGCTGAGCGGGGTCAGTGGCAGCAGACAGAGCGGCATCACGAGGCTGAACAGGGCAAGTGCCGTGGCCGGGGTGGCGTAGCTCACCCCCAGGTCCGTGTAAAACCAGGGGGCGGCCATCAGCTGGAAGAGCCCCCAGAGTAGGGCCAGCGAGATCAGTGCCATGGTCAGCAGGCGCTTGGGCAGGTGTTTGCGTTTGTAGTGGCCAATTTCGTGCGCGAGTACGGCTTCCAGCTGCTCAGGCGTAAGCTGATTGATGAGTGTGTCAAAGAGCACGATACGCCGGTGTTTGCCGAAGCCCGTGAAATAGGCATTGGCATGAGCGGATCGACGCGAACCATCCATGACAAAGAGACCGTTCGCACTGAATTCGCATCGCTGCAGCAAGGCATCTAGGCGTGCCTTGTGGGCTGAGTCCGGCATCGGCGTGAATTTGTTGAACAGTGGGGCAATCACCACCGGGTAGATAAAGAGCAGCAGCCCGTTAAACGCCATCCAGCCCAGCCAGGCCCAGAGCCAGCTTAATGGGGTCGCTTGATCCAGCAACCAGAGGATGAGTGAGAGCAGCGGCAGCGCGATGACCAGGCTGACGAGTGTGTTGCGCAGCAGATCGGTCACAAACAGTGCGGGCGTCATGCGATTGAACCCGAAGCGTTCTTCCACGACGAACTGCCGATAAATGCTAAGCGGGAGATCGATGGCCCCAGATAGCGCACCTAGGCATAGTAGAAACACGAGACCGGTCAGCAAACCCGTATCGTCCCCTGTGAGGCTGACAGCAAATCCGTAGAGCAGGTTGATCCCGCCGCCCAGCGTCAGCAGTAGCAACCATAGGGTATCGACCATGAGGCTCAGATTGCCTAGGCGGGTTTTGGCCAGGGTATACGCGGCGGCCTTCTGGTGCGCTTCCAGCGTCACCGCATCACGAAAAGCGGCAGGGACTTCCGCCTGATGGCGAGTGACGCTGGCGACCTGCCGCAAATTCAGGCCGAGTTTGATGGTGAGGTTAACGGCAACCAGCACCATGAATGCAATCGACAGCGTGGACGTAAATTCGGACATAAGAACAGAGGGCGGGGCAGGTGGTTGTGACACAATGTGGCATCTTAAGGCATTACACAGAAGGGTGCATCGCAATGGCGGTAGATCAACGACGACTGGTCTGGCTGGATATGGAAATGACCGGCCTGAATCCGGACACGGATACGATTCTGGAGTTGGCCATGGTTGTCACGGATGCCGAGCTGAACGTGGTGGCTGAGTCACCGTCCTGGGCTGTGCATCAGGCGGATGGTGTTCTGGCCGGTATGGATGACTGGAATACTAAAACCCATGGCGCCTCTGGTCTGACCCAGCGGGTCCGCGAGTCGGCACTTGACATGCGCGCGGTCGAACAGGCCGCGATCAATTTCATGCAGGCCTGGGTGCCTAAAGGCGTGAGCCCCATGTGTGGCAACTCGATCTGCCAGGATCGCCGCTTCATGGCGCGCTACATGCCCGGTTTGATCGACTGGTTCCACTACCGCAATCTGGATGTCAGCACGGTCAAGGAGCTGTGCAAGCGCTGGCGGCCGGATCTGTCGGCCAAGGTCAATAAAACCGGTGCGCATACGGCGCTGGCAGACATCCACGAATCGATCGAAGAACTGCGTTACTACCGGTCAACTTTTATCAGGGCTGAGGCGTAGAGACGCGCCTGTAGAGCGTATAGCGTTCCGCACGGTTGCCACGGCGGTGACCGCTCCAGACCTTGGTGGCAGAATCCCAACCCCGCGGCAACTGCAGTTCGGGCTGGTGTCCCGGCGTCTCGACCAGAAGCCAGGCACAGGCTTTCGATGCCCCGATCCGGGTGCGTGGCATATCACGAGCGAGCTGATAGCTTAAAGCGGCACGGGCGTCTTCATTGACCTGATAGGTTGCAATACATCCGGGTGCATCCAGTTGCCGGGTCAGTTGCTGACCCATGCGGGTGAAGCTCATACCGTGATCGATCCAGGGTAGCCATAGTGCCACGACCAGTGCCCAGATCAGGGTAATTCCTGTAAACCAGTGTTGTATGCCGCGTACCGGTGAGCGGGGAATATTGCGCATCAGTACAAACCAGCCGATGGTCAGCAGAAAGGCCAGCGCCGGCGGGATGATGCTGAGCGAGGCACGGAAACCCGGCTCCAGACGGGTCACAGTTTGCGCCAGCGGTTCTGGCCACCCGAAGTGCATGGCAACCCAGCCCAGCCAGACAAAACCGGCAGTTAATGTGAACAGGGTGAGGGTAAAAGCATCTAGCAGATTGGCCGCGCCGCGCCGCAGATGCGTGACCGATGCCGTGGCCAGAAAAACGATGGGCACCAAGAGGATCAGCGTTTTGGAGGGACGCGTGGCGGTAGTCACCACCTGAATTGCCAGCGCAACCAGCAGTACGGCGAGCGGGATCAGGTTTTCCCGATGCCAGAAGGTCATTCGGCGCCGCCATAAGGTCCAGATGGCGACGGGCCAGGCCGGCCAGGTCGTCCAGGCGAGCAGTTTGATAAACGCCAGAAAATGCGCTGGCACGTCGCTCCAGGCACGAACCACCGGAATCGGCCAGATAGCCTGGAGCAATGCGTCGGCCAGCTGGCTGGTTTGCGGCTCGGCAAAGGCGGCGGCATGAATGAACCAGGAGAGACCGATCAGGAGGCCCAGTAGCAACCCGATCAGTGTATTGAGGCGAAGCCGGGGTTTGATCAGGAACAGCCCCAGCAGGGCGATGATCAGCGGCAGGCCGGGTGGTAGGCCACCTGCCAGGATGGTGATCCCAAGTCCGAAGGCAATCAGGGGAGAGCCGGGCAGGACGCGCTCGAAGGCCAGACGGCTTACCCCCCAGAAAAAGACGGCATAGCCCGCCATGATGGCCAGATCGGGTTGCGTTTCATGGGCCGAGAGCATCAGCCCGGGCGCACCAAGCATCAGGAATGGCAGGACATGCGCATCGTCGGTGCTCAACAGATTGCGGGCCGCCTCGTAAAGGGCATAAACACTCAGGCCCACCCAGAACAGGTTCCCCAGTCGGGCGGCATCTGCTAAGGGTAAAAAATAACTGAAGGGCGCAGCGATTAGCGCGTTGACCCAGTAGTAAAGCGGTGACTGATTCCAAACCTCGCCCTGAAACATCGGCGTTAGCCAGGAGCCGCCCGAGAGTAACGCAGCGATCACGCCAAACTGTTCGGCATCATCACCGCGCCACGGGTCACGGCCCAGCAGGCCGGGCAGCAGCAGAAGCACGACCAGACACAGCGCTACGGGCCAGCCCATCAGTAGGGGCTGGCGCGAATAGGTGCTCCAGCGCACGGGGGCGTCCGGTTGCGCAGAGGGCGGTGTGGGTCGGAGATCTAGAAAGGACATGGCGGGTCAATGATACAAAAACAAAAGGCAGCCGGAGCTGCCCTTGTTGTTCTGCCAGCGTCGGAGCTTAGGCCGACTTGCGCAGACCGCCGAACTTCTGACGGAACTTCTCGACGCGACCGGCGGTATCGACGATCTTCTGCTTGCCCGTGTAGAACGGGTGGCAGTTCGAGCAGACTTCAACGTTCAGGGGCTTGTTCATGGTCGACTTGGTCGTGAACTTTTCGCCGCACGAGCAGGTGACTTCAATGTCGTTGTATTCGGGGTGGATGCCAGAGCGCATGGGAATTTCCTCAGGGAGTTGCGTGCCGATCCGGCGGATGTGGCCGGATCCCGTTAAGCTTTTAATTATCGCTGATTTTTCAAGCTATTGCAAGGGTTTTGCCCGAGTCGGGTTAACCACGGCGCATGGCATCGAAGAATTCGGCGTTGTTCTTGGTCGAGCGGACCTTGTCGAGCAGGAATTCCATCGCTTCGATATCGTCCATCGGGTAGAGCAGTTTGCGCAGGACCCAGATCTTCTGCAGGATTTCCTGCGGAATGAGCAACTCCTCGCGGCGGGTGCCCGAGCGGTTGACGTTGATCGACGGATACAGGCGTTTTTCCGACATCTTGCGATCCAGGTGGATCTCCATGTTGCCGGTGCCCTTGAATTCTTCGTAGATCACATCATCCATCCGGCTGCCGGTATCGATCAGCGCGGTGGCAATGATGGTCAGCGAACCGCCTTCTTCGATGTTGCGGGCAGCACCAAAGAAGCGCTTCGGCTTCTGCAGGGCATTGGCATCCACGCCACCCGACAGCACCTTGCCTGAGGCCGGTTGCACGGTGTTGTAGGCGCGGGCCAGGCGGGTAATCGAGTCGAGCAGAATGACCACGTCTTTTTTGTGTTCGACCAGACGCTTGGCCTTCTCGATGACCATTTCAGCCACTTGCACATGGCGCACCGGCGGTTCGTCGAAGGTCGATGCCACGACTTCGCCGCGCACCGAGCGTTGCATTTCGGTCACTTCCTCCGGGCGCTCGTCGATCAGCAGCACGATCAGCACCACATCGGGGTGGCTGGCCGTAATGGCATGGGCGATGTTCTGCAGCATGACGGTCTTACCCGACTTGGGCGAAGCCACCAGCAGCCCCCGCTGGCCTTTACCGATCGGGGCGACCATGTCGATGATGCGGGAGGTCAGGTTTTCTTCGGTCTTGCTATCGCGCTCCAGACGCAGGGGCTCATTCGGGTGCAGCGGCGTCAGGTTTTCAAACAGGATCTTGTTCTTACAGGCTTCAGGTGCCTGGCCATTGATGCCGTCTACCTTGGTCAGCGCAAAATACCGCTCGCCTTCGCGCGGCATACGGATTTCACCGACGATGGTGTCGCCGGCGCGCAAGTTGTAGCGGCGCATCTGGGACGGAGAGACATAAATGTCGTCCGAGCTGGCCAGATACGAGGACTCGGGAGAGCGCAGAAAGCCATAACCCTCCTGCATCACTTCCAGACAGCCATCGCCCACAACCGTTTCGCCGGTTTTTGCGTGTTCCTTGAGGATCGCGAAAATCAGTTCCTGCTTGCGCAGGCGATTGGCGTGTTCGATACCGGCTTCGGTCGCCAAGTCAATCAACTGGCTGACGTGTTTCGATTTGAGTTCAGAGAGGTGCATGGTGGCAGTACGGATAGAAAAAGGGGGAACCAGTCCGGAGATCAGGCGTCCGGCCGCAGAAAATGCGTTCGGGAGACGTCGTAATCTTTAACGGGGGAGGTCGGTCGCCTTTGTAGGCGGTAAGCAACAAGGCGCTGATTGGCATTGTTGCCCGGCACGATTCGGAGAATCTGCCGTCTGGCCGGGATTGCTCCGGTCAGGGTAGGACATTACAACAGTACAACGGGTAAAACACGGGGTGGAGTACATCCACCCCGCAGATATTACAGGTGGCTATCGAGGAAGGCAACCAGTTGCGATTTCGACAGGGCGCCCACCTTGGTGGCTTCGACGGCACCGGCCTTGAAGAGCATCAGGGTCGGGATGCCACGGACGCCGAATTGGGCCGGGGTCTGCTGGTTTTCATCGATATTGATCTTGGCGACCTTGAGCTTGCTGCCGTACTCCTTGGCGACATCGTCCAGGATTGGGGCGATCATCTTGCAGGGGCCGCACCATTCTGCCCAGAAATCGAGCAGTACCGGCGTGGCGGATTGGAGCACGTCGTCAGCAAAGGAGCTATCGGTTACGTGGACAATATGTTCGCTCATAGCGCATTGCCTCTAGGGAAATAGGTATTAAAGGAGTAAATACTATGCCTGTTTATCGGAAACGATACAAGACAGACGTGCGCAGTTTGCCGCAAGACGGCATAATGGGCAAGCTGTGAGCCACAGCCCTGATTGACTCTGTCCGAGGAAAGCCATGACGTACGTCGTTACGGATAACTGTATCAAGTGTAAATACACCGATTGTGTGGATGTCTGCCCCGTGGATTGCTTCCACGAAGGCCCGAATTTTCTGGTCATTGACCCCGACGAGTGCATTGACTGCACGCTGTGCGTGGCCGAATGCCCAGCCGAGGCGATTTATGCCGAAGATGATGTGCCGGCAGGTCAGGAGGCTTTTACCGCGCTGAACGCCGAGCTGGCCAAACAGTGGCCGGTCATTTCGGAGCGTAAAGATCCGCTCCCCGAAGCCGATTCCTTCAACGGGCAGGCCGGCAAGTTGGCCGATCTGCAGCGCTAGTTTTTACTCTTCAGAATTTTTTGCAGGACGTTTTATGCTGGTCAAGGAAATACTCAAGCTCAAGGGCAACGTGCTCTACACCACCCACTCGGGCGCCAGTCTGGGTGAAGCCGTAGCCGCGCTCACCGAACACGATGCCGGTTCGCTGGTCGTGATGGACGGTGGCGCTATGACCGGCCTGATCACCTTCCGCGAGGTGCTACAGGCGGTGGGCAAGACCAAGGGCGATCTTTCGGCGCAGACGGTGGCCGATTTCAAGGTAAGCAATCCGGTGGTCGCGCGTCCGGATATGCCCATCGAAGCCGTACGCGAGCTGCTGGTTAGCCACCACCAGCGCTACGTGCCGGTAATGGATGGCAAGGTGCTGATGGGCGTGGTGTCGTTCATGGA
>JBFYKG010000066.1:0-7606 GCA_041311015.1 Rhodocyclaceae bacterium
GCAGTTAACCAGCGGGCCTTTATCCTGCTGGCGTTTGCGATCATGAGTATTGTCGGTATCCGCGCCCTGCGTGATCTGCCGATCGAGGCCTTCCCGGATGTTCAGGATGTCCAGGTTCAGGTGATCACCCAGGTACCGGGCAAGGCCCCCGAGGAAGTCGAACGTAACGTCACGCTGCCGATCGAACGCGAGATGAGTGGCGTCCCCCGTGTGACCCAGCAACGCTCGGTCTCGATGACGGGTCTGTCAGTTATCACGCTGATATTCAGCGATGGTACGCAGGACCGTTTTGCACGAAGCCAGGTGCTAGAGAAACTGCAGGGCGTATCGCTACCGCCCGGCGTGACACCCACACTGGCGCCACTGACCACGGCGGTTGGGGAAATCTTCCGCTATGTCATCGAAGCCCCGGCAGGCACCCCCCTCAGTGAAATCCGGGTCGTTCAGGACTGGGTCGTCCGGCCCGTACTGCGCCGCGCACCGGGCATTGCCGATGTCACCAGCTTTGGGGGGACCATCAAGGAAATTCAGGTCAACGTGGATCCGGTTGCGATGCGTCGCTATGGCGTCACGCTCAATCAACTGACCGAAGCGATCTCCGCCAACAATGACAGCACGGGCGGCGGCATTCTGCGCCGCGGTGCCGAGGGTCTGGTGCTGCGTAGCACCGGCATCTATCGGAACATCGAGGACATCCAGCTCACCGTGGTCCGTTCCGAAAATGGGCGCGCCGTTCTGGTTCGCGATGTGGCCGATGTGATTGTCGGTAGCGCTACGCCAACGGGCAATGTCTCGATTGCTGTTCGCGATGATCAGGGCACGCTCGTCCAGCATGAAGGCGTGGTAGAGGGCATCGTCATGATGTTGCGTGGCGAGAATCCGGCGGTCGTGATTGAAGGGGTTCGCGAAAAAATCGACTGGTTGAACAGCCAGGAACATATGCCGCCCGGCTTCAAGATCAAGCCACTCTATGACCGCACCGAATTGGTGAACAACACGGTAAATACCGTGACGCATAACCTGGTCCTTGGCGCTCTATTGGTGATCGGTGTGCTGGTCGTCTTTCTCAGAAACATCAAGGTATCGCTGGTGGTGGCCAGCCTGATCCCGCTGACCCTGCTCTTCGTCTTTATCATGATGGATCTGTTCAAGGTGTCGGCGAATCTGATCTCTCTGGGTGCCGTGGACTTTGGGATCATTATCGATAGCGCCGTGGTGGTGGTTGAAGCGCTGATGGTCAAGATGACGCTTCAGACCGGCCCGGAATTCGACCACCTCGGCCACAACCGTCCCGTCTGGCGTCTGAATGCCCTCAAGGGCACAGTCTCAGCGCTTGCGTCTCCTATTCTCTACTCCAAGGCCATCATCATTCTTGCCTTTGTGCCGATCTTTACCTTCCAGCGCGTGGAAGGCAAGATCTTCTCGCCAGTGGCGCTCACCCTTTCCTGCGCGCTCCTTGGTGCCATTCTGCTCACCCTGACCTATGTGCCGACCATGCTGGCTTATATGGTCGATAACAAACCGCTGCTCGAACCACATCTGGAGTGGATGCATCGCTGGCAGCTTAAGTACAAGGAAAAGCTGAGTAATTTTCTGGCCGCACCGGGCAAGATCTACAAACGGGTTCTGGGCGCGCTGTTGGCGTCATTACTGATGATTCCGGTCATCGGCACTGAATTCCTGCCCAAGCTTGACGAAGGCAATATCTGGCTGACCATCATGTTGCCGCCGGCCACCCACTTCGAGCAGACACGCGATGTGGAACGATCGATCCGGGCCTACATGAGCACCTATCCCGAAACCCGCAAGATCATCAGCCACATCGGCCGTCCGGACGAAGGGACCGATCCCAAAGGCCCGAACAATATCGAAATACTGGTGGATCTCGCACCCCGCTCCGAGTGGCGTTTTTCGAGTAAGGAAGAACTGGTTGAAAGTATGAGTACGGGGCTAAGCGCCATGCCGGGCGTCCCCACCAACTTCTCCCAAGTCATCCAGGATAACGTCGAGGAATCCCTGTCCGGAGTCAAGGGCGAAATCGCCGTCAAGATTTTCGGGCCGGATCTCAATATTCTTCAGGAAAAGGCCGACCACGTGGCCGGTATCATCGCCGGCATCAAGGGCGCGATTGAGGTCGCGGCCATTCAGGTTGGCGGCCAGACTGAAATTTCAGTGGTGCCCAACCGCGAAAAAATGGCACGACTCGGCATCCCGATCAGCGAGATCAACCGGACTTTCGAAACCGCCATGGGCGGCTACGAGGCGACGGGCTTCTACGAAGGGGACCGCCGCTTCGATGTGACCGTGCGGATGTCGCGGCCCAACCGGGCATCAATCAATGACATTGCCTCCCTAGCGATCGAACTGCCCGGCGATGGGAATCACACCATTCCGCTGGGTGAAATTGCCAGCATCGAGGTCAAACAGGGTGCTTCACGCATCTCGCGTGAGGCCGGTATGCGCGCCGTTTCCGTTAAAGCCAACCTGTCCGGTCGTGATATGGGGAGCTTCATCAAGGAAGCGCAGCGCAAGGTCAAGCGCGAGGTCGGTCTCCCGCCGGGCTACACCATGACCTGGGGCGGCCAATTCGAAAACCAGCAACGGGCCATGGCACGGCTCAAGGTCATTGTGCCGGCCAGCCTGATCGCCATTTTCGGTCTGCTGTTCTGGATGTTCCGTTCCTACAAGATCGCCGCGATCATCCTGGCCTTAGCACCCACCACACTCATCGGCGGCCTATTCGGTCTCGCGATCAGCGGGCTACATCTGTCGATTTCGGCCGCGGTGGGCTTCATTGCGGTGTCCGGTATCGCCATCCAGAACGGCGTGATCATGGTCGAGGAAATCGTCGAGATGCTCCGTAATGGCAAACCCTTCGATCAGGCGGTACGTGAAGGCGCCGTGCTCCGGATGCGGCCGATCATCATGACCGCGCTGATGGCAGGTCTGGGCCTGCTGCCGGCCGCCCTTTCGAGTGGTATCGGGTCAGAGACGCAGCGGCCCTTTGCCGTCGTGATTGTCGGCGGCATCATCTCCGCCACCATCTGTACGCTCTACCTGTTGCCGGTGATGTTCTCGCGGCTGGTCAAGCGAGAAAAGACATCCTGACCGGAACAAATCCCGTTGGTACCCGCAGGCGGTTTGATTAGCCCAGTACTGTGCGGGATTTGAGCATCAGATTCAGGTAATACGACGCCACTTCCTCACTGCGCTGGTTCATCACCATGAACTTGAGCTTCGCCACACCGCGATCCGGCTTGGAGCGTGAGAGCGCCACCGATTCGACAATCACCTCCGAATGCAGGGTATCGCCCGGTCGCACCGGCATGGTCCAGCGGACCTCATCAATGCCCGGCGACCCCATGCTCGAATCATGAAACACCCCCAGCTGCATGAACAGCCGGAAGCTCAGGGAGATGATATGAAACCCGCTGGCAATCAGGCCACCGTAGATCGAATTGGATGCCGATAGCGCATTCACGTGAAAAGGCTGCGGGTCGAACGCCATCCCGAACGAGATGATGTCGGACTCCGTAATCGTGACCCCCGGGCAGACAAAGGTGTCGCCCATCTTCAGATCTTCCAGATACCGTGAATCCATGCGGTTCGTCTCCGTTGTTTTTTCACACTATGCCACGACAACCGCCCGACCGTCATGTCGCACCCCGGACAGTTAGCCTTTAAAATGCACGCCTACCCTCAGGAATCTCCGCCATGGCCTGCCGCATCAAGCCCGAAGTCTCGACGCCCTGTATCAACATCTGTCGTATGGACGAACAGAACCGCTTCTGCATCGGCTGTTTCCGGACGCTTGATGAGCTCAAGCGCTGGTCGGGCATGACCGAAGAAGAACGGCTGACGATCATGGCACAGCTGGACGAACGCGCCGGCGTTTGATCGACCGGTCGTCATCCATGCGCTGGGCCATCTTCTGCCGGGTCATCGACAATTACGGCGATGCCGGCGTCTGCTGGCGGTTGGCGCTAGACCTTGCCCAACGTGGTGAACGTGTCACCCTGTGGATCGATCAACCCGAGGTCCTGAACCCGCTCATGGTTCCTGCACCCTACGATCATTCGATCAACATCCACCCATGGCCCGATTCGACCCGGCCTTTCAGCGCATCGGATGTGGCCGATGTCGTGATCGAAGCCTTCGCCTGTGATCCGCCGTCCGCCTATGTTGCCGCCATGGCGGACTGTGCGGCCAGTGGCAAGGCCCCTGTCTGGATCAATCTGGAATACCTGTCGGCCGAGGACTGGGTCGGCTCGCACCACCGGCTGCCCTCGCCCCATCCACGCTATCCGCTGGTCAAACATTTCTATTTCCCGGGGTTTACACCCGACAGTGGCGGGCTGCTGCGCGAACCCGGTCTTCAGGTGAACGATGGGCCGAAGGACACCGGCACCGCGTTACGAATCTATCTCTTTGGGTACGCACAACCCGCCCTGCCCACCTGGCTCGCTGCTCAGGATGGCACCATCCTCTCGGTTGCACCGTGCCCGATCATCGCGCAACTGGACGCCATCGCTGTACACCCGGCTAACTGCCACATCGAACGGCTTCCATTTGTACCTCAATCCCGGTTTGATGCCCTCCTGCAGGCTCATGATCTGCTTTTTGTGCGGGGTGAAGACTCCTTTGTCCGGGCCCAATGGGCTGCCAAGCCCGTCTACTGGCATATCTACCCGCAGGACGATGCGGCGCACCTCGCAAAGCTCAAGGCCTTTTACGACCGGTATCTCGATCCGGTGCATCTGACCGAAGAGGAACGCAAAAGCTTCATGCAATTTATTCTGGCCTGGAATGGTTCTGGCGATCCGGCGCTGTGCGGCAGCCTGTGGCCGAAGATGCTGCAGATGCTGCCCGGCCTACAGGCCAATGCCCTTAGCTGGCGGAAACGCCTGATGGAACAGGCAGACCTGGTAACCCAGCTCCGGGCTTTTGTGGCCGATCTGGTAAAATAGCCCGTTTTACGGCCTTGAACCCTCAGTTTGGCGCCGGATCGATAGACTCCCGCAATCAGGAAAGTACGGAATTATGAAGACAGCACAGGAACTGCGCGCTGGTAACGTGATCATGGTCGGCAGCGAGCCGCTGGTCGTCCAGAAAGCTGAATACAACAAATCGGGCCGTAACGCGGCCGTCGTCAAGCTGAAAATGAAGAACCTGCTCACCGGCAGCGGCAGCGAAGCCGTTTACAAGGCCGATGAAAAGTTCGAAGTCGTTGTGCTTGAGCGCAAGGAAGTAACCTACTCGTACTTTGCTGATCCGATGTACGTTTTCATGGATGGCGAATACAACCAGTACGAAGTCGAAGGTGAGAACATGACCGACGCCCTGAAGTATCTGGACGACGGCATGGCCTGTGAAGTTGTGTTCTATAACGGCAAAGCCATCTCGGTTGAGCTGCCGACTGCCGTGGTGCGTGAAGTCGAGTACACCGAACCGGCCGTCAAGGGCGACACCTCGGGTAAAGTCATGAAGCCGGCCCGCATCAAGCCGACCAGCTTCGAACTCCAGGTCCCGGCCTTCGTCGAAATCGGTGATAAGATCGAAATCGATACCCGTACCGACGAGTACCGCGTCAAGTAAGCTGCCGACGCAGCCAACAAAAAGCCCAGCCGAAGCTGGGCTTTTTGTTATTCGCAGAACGGGCGCCGTATCAACCGCCCCCTATCTGGAATTTATGCAGATTCGCGCGAGGCTTTCTTGCGCTCGTGTTCCTTCAGGTAGCGCTTACGCAGACGGATCGACTTCGGCGTTAGTTCGACTAGCTCATCGTCGGCGATGAATTCGATCGCGCCTTCGAGCGACAGTTGTACCGGCGGCACCAGACGAACCGCTTCATCCGTACCCGAGGCACGCACGTTGGTCAGCTGCTTGCCCTTGATCGGGTTCACAACCAGATCGTTTTCACGGCTATGAATACCGATGATCATGCCTTCGTACAGCTTTTCACCCGGGTTCACGAACATGCGGCCGCGATCCTGCAGTTTCCAAAGTGCATAGGCCACAGCCTCGCCATCATCCTGTGAAATCAGCACGCCGTTACGACGCTCGGCCACACCACCCTCCTTCACCGGCGCGTATTCATCGAACACGTGGCTCATCAGGCCATTACCGCGGGTCAGGTTCATGAATTCACCCTGGAAGCCAATTAGACCTCGGGCCGGAATCTTGTATTCGATCCGCACACGGCCGCGACCATCCGGCACCATGTCGAGCATTTCGCCCTTACGCATACCGAGGCTTTCCATCACGCCGCCCTGGGAGTCTTCTTCCACATCCACGGTCAGCATTTCGTACGGCTCACACTCCACGCCATTGATCATCCGCTTCACGACGCGCGGACGACCCACGGCCATTTCGTAACCTTCACGGCGCATGTTCTCGAGCAGAATGCCCAGGTGCAATTCGCCGCGGCCCGCCACATCAAAGATGTCGCCATTAGGGGTATCGTGCACACGCAGGGCCATATTGGTCAGCAGTTCCTTATGGAGGCGGTCGCGCAGCTGACGGCTGGTCACGAACTTGCCTTCAGTCCCGGCCAGCGGGCTGGTGTTGACCATGAACTGCATCGACAGCGTCGGCTCATCAATCTTGAGCAGCGGCAGCGATTCCGGTTGATCCGGATCGGTGACGGTACAGCCGAGCACCAGATCTTCGATCCCGGTGATCTGCACGATATCGCCAGCCTGGCCTTCGTCCATCTCGACCTTGTTCAGACCCTTGTAACCGAACACCTGACCAATCTTGGCCTTGATCGGCTGACGGTCATGCTCGGCGGCTTCTTCGTCGGTACCAAACATCACGATCACGTTCTGGCCGGTCTTGACGCGACCACGGATGATCTTGCCCACGCCGATACGACCCACATACGACGAGTAATCCAGTGCCGAGATCTGCAGCTGCAGCGGTGCATCGACATCGGCGTCCGGCGCCGGCACGTGCGAGAGCACGGTGTCAAACAGCGGCTTCATGTCTTCACGCGGCGCATCCAGCGACATGGCGGCCCAGCCATTCAGGCCTGAGGCATACACAATCGGGAAATCCAGCTGTTCGTCCGTGGCACCCAGCTTATCGAAGAGATCGAAGGTCAGGTTCACGGCATTGTCGGGGTCGGCACCATCGCGGTCCACCTTGTTGACCAGCACGATCGGGCGCAGACCGAGTGCCAGCGCCTTCTTGGTCACGAAACGGGTTTGCGGCATCGGGCCTTCAACGGCATCGACCAGCAGCACCACGCCATCGACCATGCCCAGCACCCGTTCGACTTCGCCACCGAAGTCGGCGTGACCCGGGGTGTCGACGATGTTGATATGAATGCCGTTGTACTCGACCGCGGTGTTCTTCGACAGAATCGTAATGCCACGTTCCTTTTCCAGGTCGTTCGAGTCCATGACACGTTCGTCCACCTGCTGGTGGGCGGCAAAAGTGCCGGACTGACGCAGGAGTTGGTCAACCAGGGTGGTTTTACCGTGGTCAACGTGGGCAATGATGGCAATGTTACGAATCGGGCGTGCGGACATGGAAGGTACCGGAATCAGATTGAAATATGAAAAACGCCGCATTGGTGCGGCGCAACAGACGAATCATAGCAGAA
>JBFYKG010000067.1:0-7567 GCA_041311015.1 Rhodocyclaceae bacterium
CTTCTACCGGATGGGCGACTTCTACGAGTTGTTTTTCGATGATGCCGTCAAGGCCGCCCGGCTGCTCGACATCACGCTGACCAGCCGCGGCCAATCCAATGGCGAACCCATCCGCATGGCAGGCGTGCCTTTTCATGCGGCGGACCAGTACATCGCTCGCCTCGTCAAAGCCGGCGAATCGGTGGCCATCTGCGAACAGATCGGCGACCCTGCCACTGCCAAGGGCCCCGTCGAACGGGCCATCTCCCGTATCGTCACCCCCGGCACTGTCAGTGACGCCGCGCTCATGGATGAACGCCGGGAGAACCATCTCATGGCGCTCTACCCGGCCGGCGCGCGCATCGGCGCTGCCTGGGTGGCACTCGCTGCGGGCCGCATCACCCTGGGTGAAATTGCCCGAGAGCAACTCGGTGCGCTGCTTGGTCGCATCGACCCGGCCGAAATCCTGATTCCTGATAGCGCCGAGTGGTCCGACAGCCTCGGCAAAGCCCTGCGTCGGGCCGACTGGCTCTTCGATGCGGAGAGCGGCAACCGTACGCTCTGTGGTGCACTCAAAGTCAGCGCCCTGAGCGCATTCGGGGTCGAGCCGAGCGATGATCAACCGGCGCTGGCCGCCGCAAGCGCGCTGCTCGACTACATTCAGGCCACGCAATTGCGTAAGGCCGAGATGCTTGGCCTCAGCGCACTCGAAGTCGAACGTCCCAACCAGTACCTGCGCATGGACGGCATCACCCGGCGCAATCTGGAGCTCACCGAATCGCTACGACTGGCCACCCAGCCCGGCGCCGACACCACCACGCTCTTCAGCATCCTCGACAGCACCTGCACCGCCATGGGCTCGCGCGCACTGCGTCATGCCTTGCACCACCCATCGGCAGAAGACCGGTTGCCCGATTGCCGCCACCGTATCATCGACACCCTGCTCAACCGGCAGGATCTGCTGGCACAGCTACGCACCCTACTCAACGGCTTCTGCGACATCGAGCGCATTGCCGGGCGCATCGGCCTGCTGTCAGTACGTCCGCGTGAACTGGCCAGCCTGCGTGACACGCTGCTGCAGTGGCCAGCGCTTGCCGCGTTACTCCATCCACTCCTGCAACAGGCGATCGATAGCGACGCCCTCGCTGCACTTTCTGCCCGACTGACCGATCCGGCCATCCCTGCGCGGCTCGGCGATATGCTCACACGCGCCATTCGCCCGGAACCCGCCGTCCACATCCGTGACGGCGGTGTCATGGCCGATGGCTTTGATAGCGAGCTCGACGAGCTTCGTAACATCCAGACCCACTGCGGCGACTTTCTGCTCGAGCTCGAAGCGCGTGAGCGCGAGGCGACCGGCATCCCCACGCTCAAGGTTGAATACAACCGCGTGCATGGTTTCTATATCGAAGTCTCTCAGGCGCAATCCGGTAAAGTGCCCGAGCACTACCGGCGGCGGCAGACACTCAAGAACGCCGAACGTTACATCACGCCCGAACTCAAGACCTTCGAAGACAAGGCGCTCTCCGCCCAGGACCGCGCACTCGGCCGTGAGAAGCTGCTCTACGATGACCTGCTGCAGCAACTGCAGGCCGATGTCATTGCCCTCAAAACGCTGGCCACCGATGTGGCCGAACTCGATCTGGTCGGCAGCTTCGCCATCACCGCGCTGGAACGAAACTGGTGTCGCCCGGTATTCAGCCCCATTCCGGAAATCGACATCTGCGAAGGCCGTCACCCGGTGGTGGAACAGGCATTGCAGAAGGCGGGGCAATCCTTTGTCGATAACGACACGCGCCTGCATCCGGATCGTCAGTGTCTGCTGATCACCGGCCCCAACATGGGCGGTAAGTCGACCTATATGCGCCAGACCGCGCTCATCGTGCTCCTGGCCCGCATCGGCTCGTATGTGCCGGCTACCTCGGCCCGTATCGGCCGCATTAACGCGCTCTTCACCCGTATTGGCGCGTCGGACGATCTGGCTTCGGGCCGCTCGACCTTCATGGTCGAGATGACCGAAACCGCCGCCATCCTCAATCAGGCCGACGAGCGCAGCCTGGTGCTCATGGATGAAATCGGCCGGGGTACCTCTACCTTTGATGGTCTTGCGCTCGCCTCGGCGGTGCTCAGGCAGATGTTGCGCCAGAATAAATCGCTGACCCTCTTTGCCACGCATTACTTTGAACTCACTCGCCTGGGCGAAAAGTTCAAGCAACTCGAGAACGTGCACCTCGATGCCGTCGAACATCACGACCGCATTGTGTTCATGCACCGGGTGCAAGCCGGCCCCGCTAACCAGAGCTACGGGATCGAAGTGGCCTCGCTGGCCGGTATCCCCAGTGCGGTGGTCCGGGATGCGCGGCGCACACTGCTTGAGCTGGAATCGCAATCGGTTCGCCAGCAACCCACTGAAGGCAATCTGGGGCAGAATGATTTCTTCGATGCGCCCGATGCCGTGCCAGCGGTCAGCGAACCCGAGCGCGATGCCCGAACGCCACACCCCCTGATTGCCGAACTGACAGCACTCGACCCCGATAGCCTCACCCCCCGGCAAGCCCTTGACCTGTTGTACCAGCTCAAGAGCAAAGCCCGAGATGAAGAAGCCTGAGCAGAATCTTTAACCCGCCATGACCCACGCCGCCCACACTCGCCCCACCCACCGCCTCGCTGGCTGGCTGGCCGGCCTGTGCCTGGCATTAACCGCGGCACCGGCGCTGGCCGAATTGCTGAGCTTTGGTCTGTTGGGTGATGTCTACATGACCCGCGAGCACGAAGGCTATCTCAAGGGCATGCTGGATGACATGGCCGACAAGAACGAATCGCTGGCCATCTTTACCGGTGGCATCAAGTCCGCCGAACAGGGTTGTCAGGACAGCACCCTACTGGCGGCCTACCCGGTCTTTGCCAAAGCACCGTTGCCCACCTTCTATGTGCCGGGCGATGCCGACTGGTTACTCTGTGCCAAGTTTGCCCCCGAAGAGCGGCTGAATCTGCTGCGTAAAACCTACTACCAGAGCGACCGCAGCCTGGGTGACCCAAGCCTGCCGCTCAGCCGGCAAGCGGCACACCCGGAACTGATGCGCTGGGAGTCCGGCCCCGCGCTCTTTGTCACGCTCAGCGTAACCGGCAGCAACAACCACCGGGGCGACAATGAAGACGCCAGTAGCGAATTCACCGAGCGCAGCACCGCAAACCTTGCCTGGTTGAGCGCGGCCTTTGCCAAGGCGGTCGAAAGCCAGATCAGCATGCTCGTCATCGTGATGTACGGTGATCCGGAATTTGCCCAACCCGGCGTCTCCGAGCCGTCACGCGGCTATATGTCCCTACTCGATCTGCTCAAGACCGAAACTGCCACCTTTCCGGGGCAGGTGTTGCTGGTGCATGGCGGCGGCGGCGTGCACCGCATCGATCACCCGCTGATCAACCCCGCCAACAACATGCCGTATCAGAACTTCACACGCGTCGAAACCTACGGTGCGCTCCAGCAGGGTTGGGTCGAGGTGCGGATTGAGCGTAACGACAAGGCCGGCAACGACCCGGTACGCCGCACCGAATTCAAGTTCGAATCTTTTCCGTGGCCGCCACTGAGCCTGGACAACATGCCGCCCGCCGAGCCCGCACCGAAGGAGCCAACGACGCTGCCCTTGCCGCCTGAAAGCGGCACACCAACAGCGGCAGCAGCGGCCGGTAAATAGCCTTAGTGGATGACCGGGGCCGTGCCCTCGCTGTCGTCGTCTTCGCCGACCGTCTCGTCTTCGAGCTCATCTGCCGTGGCCGGACGCACATCGCGCACCGTACAGGTAAACACCAGCGACATGCCCGCCAGCGGATGGTTGCCATCCATCACCACCTTGCCATCGGCAATATCAGTGACGCGGTAGATCACCACATCATCTTCATCAGCACCCTCAGGGGCGCCTTCGAACTGCATGCCCACCTTCACTTCCTTGGGCAACCGCGATGCCGGTTCAATCTGCACCAGCTCGGGGTCGTAATCGCCATAAGCCTCATCCGGTTGCAGCTTGACCGTCACCGAATCGCCCACGTGCTTGCCTTCCAGCGTCTCTTCGATGCGATCGAAGATATCGCCGTAGCCCCCGTGCAGATAACGGATCGGGTTGCGGCCATCGTCTACCACCTGGCCATCCGAATCCGTCACGCTGTAATCCAGCGTCACAACCGTATTGCGATGGACAAGTCCGCTCATGGGGTTTCCTTTGAATCTTTTGTGGGTGCCGCAGCAGCGGCTGGCGGTGCATCGGCCTGGGCGGCCGCACGCTTGGGTAACTGATAGAACACTTCGTCGGCCTTGATCATGCCCAGCTCATAGCGGGCGCGCTCTTCAACGGCTTCCAGACCCGACTTGAGGTTACGGGTTTCGGCTTCCAGACCGGCGTTACGCAGTTCCAGCTGGCGATTGGTTTCGCGCTGCTGGCGCAACTGCCGGTCGCTCTCCCATACCTTCAGCCAGCCACCCTTACCCAGCCAGAGCGGGTACTGGATCACCACAGCCAGACCCAGCAGGATGGCGGTTGAAGGACGCATGCGAGAAACCGAGCTACGGGTTAACGCAGGTTGTAGAAGGTTTCACGACCCGGGTAGGTGGCGGTATCACCCAGATCTTCTTCGATACGCAGCAGCTGGTTGTACTTGGCGATACGGTCCGAACGCGACAGCGAGCCGGTCTTGATCTGGCCGGCATTGAGGCCCACGGCGATATCGGCAATCGTCGAATCTTCGGTTTCGCCCGAACGGTGCGAAATCACGGCCGTGTAACCGGCGCGCTTGGCCATCTCGATAGCGGCGAAGGTCTCAGACAGCGTACCGATCTGGTTGATCTTGATCAGGATCGAGTTACCAATGCCCTTCTGGATGCCTTCCTTGAAAATGCGCGTGTTGGTCACGAACACATCGTCACCCACGATCTGCACCTTCTTGCCCAGGCGATCGGTCAGCAGCTTCCAGCCATCCCAGTCGGCTTCCGACATACCGTCTTCAATCGACACGATCGGGAACTTGTCGCACAGCGTGGCCAGATAATCGACGAACTGGGCCGAGGTCAGTTGCAGGCCTTCGCCCGACAGGTGGTACTTGCCATCCTTGTAGAACTCGGAAGCCGCACAGTCCAGCGCCAGCAGCACATCCTTGCCCGGCACATACCCGGCATTCTGGATCGCCTGCATGATCACTTCCAGGGCTTCAGCATGGCTACCCAGATTCGGCGCAAAACCACCTTCATCACCCACTGCAGTCGAGTGGCCGTTCTTATCCAGCAGCTTCTTCAGTGCATGGAAGATTTCGGCGCCACAACGCAGTGCTTCGCGGAACGAGGTCACACCCACCGGCATGATCATGAATTCCTGGATGTCGAGGCTGTTGTTGGCGTGCTCGCCCCCGTTGATGATGTTCATCATCGGCACCGGCAGCGACATCTGGCCGGCACCACCAAAGTAACGATAGAGCGGCAGACCCGATTCTTCGGCAGCGGCCTTGGCCACGGCCATCGATACGGCCAGCAGCGCGTTAGCGCCCAGGCGGGCCTTGTTGTCGGTGCCGTCCAGATCGATCAGCGTCTTGTCGATGAAGGCCTGCTCCTGAGCATCCAGACCGATCAGCGCTTCGCTGATTTCGGTGTTGACGTTCTCGACGGCGCGCATCACGCCCTTGCCCAGGTAACGGCTACCGTCGCCGTCACGCAGCTCAATGGCTTCACGCGAACCGGTCGAAGCACCCGAAGGTACCGCGGCACGACCCATCACGCCGGATTCCAGCAGGACGTCGGCTTCTACAGTCGGGTTACCACGCGAATCCAGAATCTCACGGGCGATGATGTCAACAATGGCGCTCATATCGGTTAGGCCTTTCTTTATGTGTGTCTATCAATGAATCAAACGAGGTCAAACATACGGGCTTCCTTGACCGCCTGGTCAAGGGTCTTGAGGTGCTTCAACAGCTGCGGCATCTTGTCGAGCGGCCAGGCGTTCGGGCCATCGGACAATGCTTTAGAAGGATCCGGGTGCGTCTCCATGAACAGGCCATGGATGCCGGTGGCAACAGCGGCGCGCGCCAGAACCGGCACGAACTCGCGCTGACCACCCGACGAACTGCCCTGCCCACCCGGCAACTGCACCGAGTGCGTGGCATCAAACACCACCGGGCAGCCGGTACGGCGCATGATCGCCAGCGAGCGCATATCGGAGACCAGATTGTTATAGCCAAACGAGGCACCGCGCTCACACACCATGATGGTGTCGTCAGTCACGCCAGCCTCTTTAGCCGCATCACGCGCTTTATCGACCACGTTCTGCATATCGGTCGGCGCCAGAAACTGGCCCTTCTTGATATTCACGGGCTTGCCGCTGGCCGCACAGGCGGCGATGAAATCGGTTTGCCGGCACAGAAAGGCCGGCGTCTGCAGTACATCCACCACAGCAGCGGCCGGGGCGATGTCGTCGATATCGTGCACATCGGTCAGCACGGGCACACCGATCTGTTCGCGGACTTTGGCCAGAATCGCCAGACCGCCATCACGACCCGGGCCACGGAACGACTTACCCGAACTGCGGTTGGCCTTATCAAAGCTGGCCTTGAAAATGTACGGAATCCCCAGCTGGGTCGTCAGTTCCTTCATGCGACCGGCCACATCCAGGCACAGCTGCTCGGATTCGATCACGCAAGGCCCTGCGATCAGAAAGAAGGGCGAGGTGTCGGTGACTTCAAAGCCGGCGAGCTTCATGCGTTGGCCTCTGCCTTCGCCCGGGCCTGTTTACGCACACCGGTCGTATCCTGGTGTGCCACGGCCGCATTGACGTAGGCCGTGAACAGCGGGTGGCCCTGACGCGGGTTCGACGTGAACTCCGGGTGGAACTGGCAACCCACAAACCACGGGTGCACGTTCTTTGGCAGCTCGACCATTTCGCACAGGTCGGTCACCGGCGCGCGGCCGGCAACGACTAGGCCCGCGTCTTCCAGTTTGGAGAGCAGCGTGTTGTTCACTTCGTAGCGATGGCGGTGGCGCTCGGTAATCTCGTCGGCACCGTAAATCTCGCGCGCCAGCGAATCCGGCTTCAGCTGGCAGAGTTGGCCACCCAGGCGCATCGTGCCGCCCAGATCGGAATCTTCACTGCGCTGTTCCATCTTGCCCGAGCGATCCTTCCACTCGGTAATCAGGCCGATCACCGGGAACGGCGACCCCGGGTCGAACTCGGTCGAGTGCGCATCCTTCATGCCGGCCACATCGCGGGCGTATTCCACCACGGCCAGCTGCATACCCAGGCAGATACCCAGGTACGGAATCTTGTTCTCACGGGCAAAGCGGATCGCCGCGATCTTGCCCTCGGTACCGCGCTTACCAAAGCCGCCCGGCACCAGAATGGCATCCATATCCTTGAGCGCATCACAGCCATTACGCTCCAGGTCTTCCGAATCCAGATAATGGATCCGCACCTTGGCGTGCGTCTGAATGCCGGCATGCACCAGCGCCTCGATCAGCGACTTATACGACTCGGTCAGATCAACGTACTTGCCCACAAAGGCCACGTCAACAAATCGTTCCGGGTTTTCCAGCGAGTGGACCAGCTTGTTCCAC
>JBFYKG010000068.1:0-7566 GCA_041311015.1 Rhodocyclaceae bacterium
TGGTGCGCTCCAGGTTGAGCGTGGCCTCGCGGAAGGTGGCGCTGGTCTGCGCCAGATCATTCTCTGAGCGGGTTAGCTCATCGGCCGATACCGAGCCCGTTGTGGCCAGTGCCTTGCGGCGATCGTAATCGATTTTGGCACGCTCGTAATTGGCCTTGGCTTTGTCGTAGTTCACCTGCATATCCCGCGGGTCGATCAGCACGAGCACATCGCCGGCGCTGACCCGGTTGGTATCCACCACATTCACCGCGGCAATGGTGCCATCAATCTCGGGCGTCACCTGGGCAATCTCGGCCGCGGTGTAGGCGTTATCCGTACTGACATAGCGCGAGCCATACAGCGCCCAGTAGAGACCGAAGGCAACGACAGCAAAGGCCACCACGCCGCCCAGGATGCTAAAGGCCTTCTTACGTTCGGCGATGCTGCGCACGATCTGTTGTTTGCGACTCATCAGGGGAGTTCCTCTGTTTTCTTGATATCAATGCGGTCCTGTGCCGCGCTGGTTTGATACCCGCCACCCAGCGCCTTGATCATGGCCACATCCAGAATGAAGGCGCGGGTTTGTACATCGGTCTGCACCCGCCAGCTGTTAAGCAGTTCATCTTCGGCCACCAGCACATCCAGATAATTGGCCAGCCCACCGCGATAACGGTTACCGGCCACCTGCAGACCCCGGTTCTGTGCAGCCACGCTGCGATCGGCCAGATTGATCTGCTTCTGTAACTGCTGCAGGCCGGCCACCACATCGGCCACTTCATTCAGCGCCTGGACCAGCGTCTTTTCATAGTTAGCCACGCTCTCGTCGTATTCCGCGCGGGCCGCCGCCAGATCAGCGCGCAGCTTACCGCCCAGAAAGATCGGCAGATAGATTGCCGGGCCAGCATTACTCATGTACGAACCACTCTCGATCAACCGGTTGATCCCCAGCGACTGACCGCCGACAAAGGCGGCAATGTTCACATTGGGGTAGAACTGCGCCTTGCGATTCTCGATCCGGCTCTGCCCGGCCTCGGCCTGCCAGCGGGACGCCACAATATCTGGCCGGCGGCCCACCAGGTTGATCCCGATGTCAGGCGGCAGTGCATAGCGTGCCTGCAGCAACGTGGCCGGTGGCTGGATCTTCAGACCACGATCCGGCCCTGCCCCCACCAATGCGGCAAGCCGGTTACGCGTTTCGGCGATGCGTACATCAATCTGCACCAGTTCGTTTTCGACCAAATGCATTTTGCCGGCCGCCTGACTAACAGCGCCCACATTCTCCAGCCCCTGTTGTTGCCGCTCATTAAAGAGCGACCACGTCTTGGTACGGATATCCAGGGCCTTTTCGGCGGTGGTCCGGTCGGCCACCAGTCGGGCCAGATCGGCATAGCTACGGGCAATTGACGTGGTGAGAATCAGACGCGCCTGGGCCACTTCGGCCCGGCGTGCCTGGCTCTCGGATACGGCCGTGGCCAGGGCGGCCCGGTTCTTACCCCAGAAATCGATTTCCCAGTTGAAGTTGAGTGTGGCCTGACCATAGGAGTACCAGCCCTGCGGGGTATAAGGCGCCGGGACGATGTAATTGGTACTAACTTCCTGCCCGAACACCGTGCCATTTGCCGTCAACTGTGGGTACAGCACCGACCCAATCGACTGCGACATCGACTCCGAACGGCGCAGACGTGCCTGCGCTGCTTTCAGGTCCGGCGCATCGGCCAACCCTTCTTCCATCAGCTGATTCAGTTGCGGGTCGTTGTACTTCTCCCACCAGCGGTCGGTCGGCCAGGCGGCCTCGGGACCGGCCAGAGTTTTTGTGCTTTCAAATGATTCCGGCGATCGCGCATCGACAACCGGCCCCAGCGAGGGCATGGGGGCACATGCGACAAGCAGCGTACCCAAACATGCTGCCGCCCATAAGCGGCCCCAGCGGAGCAAATGAATCTCGGGCTGCATATCAGTCGGCGATCTTGCTCAGCACGTTTGTGGCTGCGCGGATTTCATCGGTCTTCAGAATTGAATGCATCCAGTCCTGCGTCATCGCCACCAGATCTTTCATCGCACGCGCCACGCAGCGATTGCCGCTGGCCGTTAAACGCACCGGCTTGACCCGGTTATCGTTTCGGGCCACCGAGCGTTCGACGAACTTCTTTTCTGCCAGCAGGTGAATCACTTTGGTCAACCCGCCCGAGGTAATCAGCACGCGGTCCTGAATCTGCCCCGGCGTTAGCTCATAAGGTGCTTCGGCATTACGCAAGGTGGCCAGCACATCAAACTCGGCCGGCGTCAGCCCATGCTGATCCCAGACCGTGCGCGCCCGCGCATGCGCCACCTTGCGTGCCCGCTCCAGATGTAGAAAGAGGGGCACCACCAAAGGGTCATGCGCCACCGCCCACTCGTGTGAATGTGTGTCATCAGCCATGCCGCCATATTAACTATCTTTCCAGAAAGATACAAGGCGTGAGCCGGCAAAACGGGTACACCCAAGCGCACTCAGGAACGGTTGTTTTGGGTCAGGGCCCAGGTGTCGCGCGCGATCACGGCTTCTTCATTGGTGGGAATCACCCACACGCCGACACGGCTCTCCGGCTTTGAAATCCGGCGCGGTCCGACGATGTCTGCCTGATTCAGCGCCTCGTCGAGAGCCACCCCGGCCCAGGCCAGCGCCGCGCAGGCGCGTGCACGAATCAACGCCGAATGCTCACCAATACCGGCGGTAAACACCAGGCCATCGAGCCCCTGGATCGCGCCCATGGCCGCACCCGTTTCCCGCGCCAGCATAGATACGAACAGATCCACAGCCAGTTTGGCCGTGGGGGCGTCGCTCTGCTCCAGATCACGCATATCATTGGAAATGCCACTCACCCCCAGCAGGCCGGATTCCTTGATGATGAGTTTTTCCACAGCCTCAACCGACATGCCGCACTGGCCGATCAGATACAGCGGGATCATCGGATCCAGCGACCCGGTCCGCGTACCCATCATCAAACCATCGAGTGGCGAAAAACCCATCGAGGTATAGGCGCTCTTACCATCGACCAGACCACACAGACTGGCGCCACTGCCTAAATGCATCACCACAGTTCGGCCACGGGCCAGCACCGGATCCAGCACTGGCAACTGGGTGGCGATGTAGTCATACGACAAGCCATGAAAGCCCCAACGCCGAATGCCCTTGTCTCGATAGCTCAGCGGCAACGCATACAGATCAGCCAGTTCGGATTTTGTGCGGTGGAATGCCGAATCAAAACACGCCACCTGTACCAGATCAGGATCCAGCTGCCGCAACAGGCGCATGGCCTCTACTTCGGCCGGCTGATGGCTGGGCACAATGGGGGCATAACGATCCAGCACCTCCAGCACCTGGTCATTGACCCGCACCGCATGCGGATATTCCGTACCGCCCAGAACGACCCGATGCCCAACGGCTTTTAACGCGTAACCCGCTGCCTGCTGCCGCACAAAATCCAGAATGATCTCAACGGCTTCTGCCCGACGTTTGGGCGCATCCCATTGCCGCTCATCCAACACCTGCCCGCCAGCGTCTTTTGCCTTGAAGTGTGGCTGACCGAGCAGGCCCTCGATTTGGCCACCCAACAGCAGGCAGGGCTCGCCATTCCCCACCGCGTACAACGAAAACTTAACACTGGACGAACCCGTGTTCAGGCACAGCAAAACAGGCGGGCGGCTTGTCATCTAGCGGCCGTAATAGCTGCGATACCAGTCAACAAAGCGCCCCACCCCATCGCGCACCGAAGTGGCCGGCTGAAAACCCACCCAGGCATCCAGAGCACGGGTGTCGGCAAAGGTCTCGGTCACATCGCCAGCCTGCAGGGGCAAGAAGTTTTTCTGCGCGGTCATGCCGACCGAGGCCTCAATGGCGGTGATGAAATCCATCAACGGCACCGGATCACTGTTACCGATATTGAAGATCCGGTACGGCGCCCGACCAGTATGCGGCAGCGGGTGCTGCGGGTCAAAGGCCGCATCCGGTGACGCCGGTTTATCGAGCACGCGGATCACTCCTTCAACGATGTCATCGATATAGGTGAAATCCCGGCGCATCTTGCCTTCGTTAAATACCTTGATCGGCTCATTGTTGAGCATGGCGCTCACAAAGAGGAACAGCGACTGATCCGGCCGACCCCAGGGGCCATAGACGGTAAAGAACCGCAGCCCGGTGACCGGTAGGTTATACAGATGGCTATAGCTATGCGCCATGAGCTCGTTGGCGCGCTTGGTAGCCGCGTACAGGCTGACCGGGTGATCAACGCTATCCGCTTCGGAGAACGGCATTTTTTCATTGCCGCCATACACGCTGGAGCTGGAGGCATAGACCAGATGCCCCACCTGATTCTGGCGACAACCTTCGAGCACATTCAGAAAACCCGTCAGGTTGCAGTCGGCATAAGTATGCGGATTGGTGACCGAATAACGCACCCCGGCCTGCGCCGCCAGATGCACCACACCATCAAACTTTTCCTGGGCAAACAGATCGGCGATCAATTCACGATTGACCAGATCCCCTTTGATAAAGCGGAACCCGGGGTACTTTTTAAGCACCTCAAGGCGACCCAGCTTCAGCGCCGGATCGTAATAGTCATTAAGATTATCCAGCCCGACAACAGTATCGCCCCGCTGCAACAAACGCTCTGCGGTGTGCATGCCGATAAAACCGGCGGCACCAGTAACCAGGTAATGACGGGGCATCAGAATGTCCAAGGCTTATAATTGCGTCATTATCTCATTGAAGGCGCTGGCTGCCTTCCCCCGCTTTCCTGATGACCATGCCCCCAAGCTCCCTGACGCCCACCGCCCGCGCCCAACGCCTGTTCCGGTGGATGGCACCCGCCTTACTTGTGCTGCTGCTCACCGCCTGCGCGGGGATTAGCGGCAAACCCGATCCGAACGAATTCCTGGATTCCGCCGATTACGACCGGCTCAAGCAGGTATCGACCCAACCCGGGATCCGCATCTACCGCTACCTCAGCCCGGATTTCAAACGCAGCGATTTCAAAACGGTCATGGTCGACCCCATCGTGCTGTACCAGAACCCGGAGAAGGATCTCGGTAAAACCGGCATCACGGAAGAAACGATCTATCGGGTGCGCAACTCGATGGACATCACCATGCGCCAGCTGGTTCGTAAGCAATTCGGCATCAGCTACAAACCCGGCGAGCGTGTCGCACGCCTCAGCACCGCCATTACCGGTGTCCTGCTCGAGGGCAATACCTTCAAGCCACGCCGCCTGGTAACGATATCGACCGTGCTTAAAGCCGCCGGCAAGGGCAACAACATCGACGGCAGCAAACCCTACCTGATGGTCGAAGCCAAACTCATCAACAGCACCACCGGCAAGTTGATGGGCGAAGGCGTCTACCTGATCTCCAGCGAGCAATTCCGTCAGGAAGTCGACTCCCCCGAGAAGTTCCAGCTCCTGGCCAACCAGTGGGCACGCGGCGCCATCAGCGTGGCGAGCGGCCTGCGCTAGTTTATAGATCTTGTAGAGATGACCATGAAACTTAAAGCCTGCGTTTTAGGATTGGCGCTGAGCCTCACCCCCTTGCTGGGTTTAGCTGATGACACGATCAAACACGCCTACCCGGATATCCCCGGGGTCAAGGCACAGGTGTTGATTAAGACCACGCAATCATGGAATGGTTCTACGCTTCCGGAGTTCGGCTCCGGGCAGCCGGAGATCACGATTATTCGTTATAGCTTTGCACCGGGCGCAACGCTGCCCATGCACATGCACCCCGTAATCAACGCCGGTGTCTTGCTCAAAGGCGAACTGATTGTAACCACCAAAACAGGTCAGAAGATCGAACTCAAGGCGGGCGACCCGCTGGTGGAACTTTTTAAGGAGTGGCATTCCGGCCTGAACCCCGGCAAAGAACCGGTCGATCTGATCGTGGTCTATGCGGGCACGGTGGGCACACCGCTGGTGATTCGAGAGCAGTAACGCGTCCAGCAAATAAAAAGCAAAAGGCCTCTAAGTTATTCAACTTAAAGGCCTTTTTAGTTTGGCGGAGAGGGTGGGATTCGAACCCACGGTACCTTGCAGTACGCCTGATTTCGAGTCAGGTACATTCGACCACTCTGCCACCTCTCCGACGCGCGAATTGTAGCACGTTCTGCCATTTCTGAAGCACCCCAAAGCCATGGCGCCAACACCATCACAGGGATTCTGCCGCTAAAGTGACCGACCCGAAGAACGACATTGTTGACCGATACCCCAGATTGTCTGCGCTCGCGCGCCGGACAAGCGGGGTTTTGCGTCGAATCAATGCCGCGCCGCGCTGGGTACTGTGGCTTAAGGCATCTTTGTTAGTAGGCGGTTTACTCATGGGCGTGTTTTATCTGATGCCGCATATACAGCCGTTGATGCTGTCCCGGGAATTGGTGGTTGGTACGCGTGAAACTCCAACCAGCTTCATGCGAGAAAAGACAACCGATGCGGATGGCAAGCCGATTATTCTGGAAAGCGGATTTGATCATGACCTCGTAGAGGCATTTGCCAAATCCATGGGTAAATCCGTACGATTTGTAGTGGCGGAAAACGCGGAAGCACTGCACCGCCTAGTAGAACGTGGCGAAGTGCACATGGCTGCTGCCTGGTTTACAAAACGCTTTGTCGAAGCCCCCAGCACCCGTAATTTAACCGGGGCTGATGATGAACAAACACCCCAAGGCTCCCTATTACGCGCCTCTGCGCCCTATGCCCAGGATTCATTGGTTCTGGTTCAGCCAGATGACGTTACGCCGCTCGAATCAATTAAACAGCTTCACAAGATTGAAATACATGCACTCAAAGCCAGCGGGAATTCGCTATGGCTAGGCCAGCTTGAGCGACAGAAAATTATTCCTCAACTAGAAACCCACCCGGATTGGAGCGAGCTTCATCTGCTCAAAGCAGTTTCCGAACGTAAAATTGCGCGGGTCATTGTGCCGCGTTCGGTTTTTAGAATTGGTATCAATTACTACCCGGGCATCGACTCATCTCTAGCAGTAGGTGATATCGAAGATATTGTGTGGGCCTTTCCCAAACGGGGTGGCGATGCCCTTGTACTTCAGGCCAACAAATTTCTGGCAACCGCCGAACAGGATGGGACGATAAGACAGCTTCGCGATCGTTATTTTGGCGCGGTAGAGCGTTTGCAGGAAGCTGATCGCAGCGTGTTTATGACCCGGATGAAAACCCGTTTGCCACAGTACCTGCCGCAATTCAAACGGGCACAGCTGGCCAGCGGCTACGATTGGCGACTGCTCGCCGCGCTGGCTTACCAGGAGTCTCATTGGGATGGCTCACTCGTCAGCCCCACCGGCGTCCGCGGATTAATGATGCTGACCGGAGATACGGCAGATCGCCTCGGCGTTAAAAACCGGCTGGATCCTTATGAAAGCATCATGGGCGGCGCCCGCTACCTGGATATGTTGCGTGATGAAATCCCGCCTACGGTGCCCGAACCCGACAGAACATGGATGGCGATTGCCTCCTATAACGTTGGACCGGCACAGATCAACGCGGCCCGCAGCATGGCCAAGAGTCAGAAACTAAATCCAGACTCATGGGCAGACATCAAAAAAAC
>JBFYKG010000069.1:0-7561 GCA_041311015.1 Rhodocyclaceae bacterium
GTGCCCGGCTGGTTTCTTCGACATCATGCACGGTAAAGGCGCCATGCATAAATAGCGTTGAGATCAGGGGCGTCGCCAGTATGGCCAGGCCCAGGGCGGCGGGTAGGGTCAGCAGAAAACACAGACGCAGCCCCCAATCCAGCAGACTGGAGTAGGCCTCATGGTCGCCGCCATGGTGGTGTTTGGTGAGGCTAGGCAGGATGACGGTGCCAATAGCCACGCCCAGCATGCCGGCGGGAAACTCCATCAGACGGTCGGCGTAATACAGCCAGGAGATACTGCCGCTTTCCAGAAACGAGGCAAATACGGTGTTGAGCAGCAGGCTGATCTGACTGACCGAGACGCCCAGTAAAGCCGGTACCATCAGTAGGCCGATGCGGCGGACGCCCGGATCCTGCCAGCATGCCTTGAGATTAAAATTGAAGCGGGGGAGCAGATGGATCCTGCGCAGGGCATGAAACTGCAGGCCCAGCTGCAGAATCCCGCCGACAATCACCCCCCAGGCCAGCGCCTTGACCGGCGGATCGAACCAGCTCTGAGCAAACAGCGCGGCGATAATCAGGCTGATGTTGAGTAATACCGGCGTAAACGCCGGGACCGAGAACTTGCCCCAGGTATTTAGGATGCCGGCGGCAAAGGCCACCATCGACATGAAGAAGATGTAGAGAAAGGTGATCCGGGTCAGGGTGACGGCCAGCTCGAACTTTTCAGGCGATTCCACGAAGCCCGGCGCAGAGATCGTCACGATGGCCGGCGCCCCCCAGATACCCAGCAGAGCCACCAGCAGCACGGTAGCCCCGAGGACGCTGCCTGTCCGGTCGATCAGGCGACGGGTTTCTTCGGCGCCCCGTTGCTTGTGGTACTCACCAAGGAGCGGCACGAAGGCCTGGGAGAAGGCCCCCTCGGCAAACATCCGACGGAGCAGGTTAGGCAGCTTGAAGGCCACAAAAAAGGCATCGGTCGCCGCGTCGGCCCCAAAGCTCCGGGCAATCACGAAATCCCGGGCAAAGCCCAGAATTCGGGATAAAAAGGTAAAACCACTGACGGTGGCCACAGCTCGGAGCAGACTCATAGCCGAATTGTACGATGGCTTGCAGAAATTTGCGGTTTCCGGTATAGTCGCGAGTTTTCCAGATTCCCCCAGAAGGATGTTTCATGGCCAATAGCGCCCAAGCCCGCAAACGTGCCCGTCAGGCAATGAAGCTGCGCGCCCACAACGGCAGCCAGCGTTCGGAATTCCGCACCGCCATTAAGAGCGTGCGCCGTGCAATCGAGGCTGGTGACAAGGCTGCTGCACAGGCTGTTTTCGCCACTGCAGTGAGCGTGATCGACAGCATCGCCGACAAGCGTATCGTTCACAAGAACAAGTCGTCGCGTCACAAGAGCCGTCTGTCGGCTCAGATCAAGGCCATGGCTGCCTGATTTCGTCGCGTACGAACTAAAAAAGCACCTTCGGGTGCTTTTTTTATGCCCGTCGCGTTATCTGCGCCGACTTTGGGCCCGGATGTCTTCCTCGGTACTCTGATCCAGCCCGGGTGGCGATGTGCCCCAGGGGTAGCCTTTTAATGCCTTCTGGTACCCATAGTCGAAAAGCGCTCTCATGTACTCCTGGTTAAACTCTGCCGGGTGGGGATGAACAAAGTCGTCGCCAATGAAAGCCAGATTGAATGAAATGTTGTCTCGTCTGGCAATTTCATAAATCTGATACAGATTGCCAACGCCCTGTGCCTGAATCATTTTCTTGAGCGCACGGTCCACAATGCCTAGTCCATTCCGCTCGGTCGTCGATTGATCGATGGAAATCTTTGCATTTCTGATGATGTACGCATTGCGTTTCTTTTGCTTCATCACGCCCTGCGCCAGCGCAATCTTGGTAACGGCACCGGGGTATAGGTAAATTTGCACGGCTAAGCCACCGTCAACATGCAGCTCGTTAAACTCCTTGCTGTCGAGGACTGCCTCGAATAGAGAAGGTGGGAACGCGCCCGGGATCGCTGCGGATGCCAGCATGATCTTGCGAAAGAGCTGCGCGGATGCCGGCGTCCTGTAGCTGGCGATTTTTCCCATATTCCACAAGACAATCTGGCCGGTATCAATGTTGGTTGTGCCTATCAGGAGCAGCCGGCCATTGGTTTGATATTGGTCAGCGATGTCGTCAAGCATCTTTGGCGTGACATTCTTTTCAATCAGCGCGGCCAGGGGGGCGTTATCTGCCATGGCATCGTTGAGGAGCAGGCCCAGTACGCCTCGTTCCTTATAAACATCTTTGGGCGTCACGTTGGTAAAAACATCTCTCAAGACATCGTCATAGGCGCTACCTAGATAAGCTAATGGCGCAATTAGTGCGCCCGTGCTGATGCCAACCACCTGGTCGAACATTGGGCGGGTGCCCTGGTCTGTCCATCCAATTAGCAGACCTGCACCAAATGCACCGTTGTCGCCCCCCCCGGATAACGACAGGTAATTGGAGGCTCGAGCGGCATCACTGCCCCGCTTGGGGATTGCAACTTTTAATTCATCAAGAAACGAACTGGTGCCTAGTTGCGTACTGGGCACGTATCGAATCCCCGAAAAACCATCAATGGTTGCCATTTGTAGCTGCGTGCTGGTTAAAGCTTCCTTTCTAGGGGCTGACCCACAAGCAACCAGCATTGTGCTCAGAAAAGCACTGAGCGCAATCGCCGAGATTCTTTTGAGGCAAAGTCTCATAGGTTTTTGGACCTCGCTGAGGTGTTGGGTATGGAAGAATCAGTTCTCATGGCGCTGCGCATAGATTCCAGCTTTGAGGCATTCCCGCACGTAATCGATATGCCCGCGTAGCGTGTAGTACTCAAGGTGGTGGTCCTGGGAGTGTCTCAGTACCAGCGCTTCCTGGCTTATCTTATCCAGACGTGCTCTGAACTCAGGGTAGAGATCGGGGTCGTGTGAGTTTGTAATGTCGTTTTCGAGTGACTTAAGGCAGCCGTACATTCTGTTAATCCGGTTGCGCATGTATTTGTCCCACAGTTGAGGCACATACTGAATCACGGGGAAGGCGATCGCCAGCAGCGGCAAGATCAAGAAGATCATCCGGTGAATAATTTCTGCAAGCGTGAAGGGCAGATAATTCATCAGGAAGGGAAGTCCCTTGTCGTAATACAAGATTGCCTGTGCGCTCTCGGTCAGCCCGCTGGTCCGGAATGACGGAAACTCACCACGTTTGGAAAAGAATGATTCCTTTCCGTTGATTTCGCGAGCGGCTTGTAAAAAGAGCATCTGAATTGCCGGGTGGAGTTCTTTCTTTATGACCAGCTCCGTCGTCGTGGCTATCAGCCGCGTATTCTGATCAGGAAAATTCCGCTTGAGATCTAGCGAGCCCATCGGAACAGTGAGTGCTTCAAGGTAAGGCATCCGCTTCACATAAGCATCGGCTCTGATAAAGTTGGCGAGCCGTAGGTTAGGGTCTTCAATTAACGCTTGAACGTTAGGGGAGTCTATATTCTGGATCAGAAACAGAGCGTCAATCTCACCCTTACGGATTGCGCTAACACCCTCAGCCGTAGGTAGGTTAACAAGGTGGGCATCCTGATGGAGCCCCGTGAGGCTCAGTAGATGCATCGCTTCGGTATAGGTGCCACTCCCTTTTTCGCCAACACTTAATTTTCGGTTGGAGAGATCAATCAGCTTTTGCACCGAGTCGTTGGCCATATGACTTCTGTAGAAAAGCCATATGGGCTCATAGGCGATACTCCCGAGTGTTTCGAGGTGCTTGGCATTTTTCGGGACCAATAGCCCGCTTTGTATAAAAGCAATATCGACTGGGCTATCTGGTTCAAGAATTAAATCAGCATTTTCCTGAGCGCCTTTAGTTGGCAATAACTTGAGATCAATGCCCCGTTTGGCGAAAAACTCTCGATATTCCTCACCAAAAACCCGGTAAACACCACCCTCGGCCCCTGTTGCGATCGTAATTGTCTTGGGTGGGGCGGGGTTCGCAATAACAAATGCCCCGATGATGGCGATACAGATGCCGATGACGCACAGTGTCAGCCTGCGGGGCGACGAAAAAAACTGCATGATTTTGTCTAGCATGACGTATTGGCCAGGTTAAGTGGGTCTAAGTTTAACAATAACGATACTGGCCATGTAAAATCGCGCGCATGCGCGCGATATTTTTCCGGAGATTCACAACGGCGGGGTTATTTGCCCTGCTTGGGGTGATTGTCGTGCCTGCCCACGCCCAAACCTCCGCTGGCCAGTTGTTACAGCAAAACCGCGAGCTCGAACCTCAGCCGCCCATCCTGCCCGAAGCCACCCGCGAAGCTGCACCCGTTGAGATCAAACCCCTGACCCCCAAACCGGGCCAACTCAGCTTCACCGTCAAACACTTCGTCTTCGTTGGCAACAGCAAACTCAGCAACGACGACCTGCAGCCCATCGTCGCCGACTTCATCGGCAAGCCCATCACCTTTGATGACCTGAAGCGCATCACCGATGCCGTCACCGAGTACTACCGCGAGCGCGGCTGGCTCGTGCGCGTTATCCTGCCCCAGCAGGACATCACGGAGGGCACCGTCACCATCCGCATCATCGAAGCCAAGCTCGGTGGCCTCAAAATCGACAACCGCTCCACCCGCGTCTCTGACGCCCGCGTCGAGAAATGGATCTACGGCCGTATCCCCAAAGCCAGCGAGCTCTCGCTCGACCAGCTTGATCACGCCATCCTCACGCTCAACGACCTGCCCGACTTATCGGTTACCGGTAGTCTGCAGGAAGGGGACAAACCCGGTGACACCATTTTGCTGCTGACGGTGACCGACAAACCTCTCTTTAACGGCCAGGTCGCCGTTGATAACTACGGCGACAGCAACAGCGGTAAAGTCCGCGGCTCGGCGCTCGTCAACGCCAATGGCCCGCTCGGCATTGGCGACCAGCTCTCGGCCTACGGCATGTACTCCGAAGGCAACAGCTATGGGCGCCTGAGCTACACCGCTCCGGTCGGCGTAAGTGGCCTGCGCCTAGGCGTTAACGGCAGCACCATGGGCTACCGTGTCTTAAACCAGAGCTTCCAGAGCCTCTACGCCAACGGCGTTGCCAGCACCGGTGGCATTGAAGCCACCTATCCGTTGCTGCGTAGCCGCCCGGCCAACATCATGACCATCCTCAACTGGACTTACAGCCAGTTCAAGAACTGGACGATCAACGGGCTTAACCAGGATCAGACCTACGACACCAGCGTTGCCCAGTTCGGCTTCTCCGGCAACCTCATCGACGGCCTCGTCGGAGGTGGCCTGAACACCGCCTCGCTCATCGGCTCCGCCGGTGACATCGGCCGCGATGCCGGGGGGCAGTACAACTACAGCTACGGCGTGGCTGGCAACTTCCTCAAACTGCGCTATGCCGCAAACCGTACCCAGACCATTACCGATAACCTCAGCTTCTACATCGGTGCCTCTGGCCAGCTCGCCAGCCAGAACATGGACAGCTCCGAGCAGCTCTACCTCGGTGGCCCCATGAACGTCCGCGCCTACGGCTCCGGCCAGGGCCCGGCCAGCCAGGGCAACCTCACCACCGCCGAACTGCGCCAGAACCTGCCGTTTCAGACCCAGATCGCTGCCTTCTACGACATGGCCAACGTCCAGACCTGGAAGTTCAACAATCCCACCGCTAACACCGTCAACAACAACTACATCCTGCAGGGCTTTGGTGCCAGCTTCGCCTGGCTCGGCCCCTACGGCTTCAACCTCAAAGCCACCTGGGCCCAGCGCACCGGCCAGTTGACCGAGAGCGTTGCCCAATACCTCAACCAGAACGGCGGCACCAGCCCGAACCGGTTCTGGATTACCGCTGCATTGCCTTTCTAAGCAGCCGTAGATGATGAATCGCTCACTCAACCGCATCTTCAAAGTCATCTGGAGCAAAGTCCAGATGGCGTGGGTTGCCGTGAGTGAAGCCACCACTGCCCACGGCAAACAGCAATCCATCACCCGCATTACCCGTACCGTCACCACCGTCGCCATGCTCACCGGGGGTGCCGCCATCGCCGCCCCCCCGGCACCGAACCAGCTACCCACCGGTGGCCAGGTCGCCGCCGGCATCGCTGCCATCGGCACCAACGGCAACACCATGACGGTCACCCAGACCAGCAACCGCGCCGCCATCAACTGGAACACCTTTGACATCGGCAGCCAGGCCCAGGTCAACTTCGTCCAGCCCAGCAGCAGCGCCGTCGCCCTTAACCGCGTCAACAGCGGCAACCCCAGCCAGATCTACGGGCAGCTCTCTTCTAACGGCCAGGTCTACCTCATCAACGCCGCCGGCGTCTACTTTGCCCCCGGCGCCCAAGTCAACGTCGGCGGCATCGTCGCCACCACCCACCAGATGAGCGATGCCGCCTTCATGGCCGGCAGCACCACCTTTGACCGCAATGGCAGCACCGGCAAAGTCATCAACGAAGGCACCATTACCACCAGCCTCAATGGCTACATCGCCATGCTCGCCCCCGAAGTGCGTAACTCAGGGCTCCTCCTTGCCCAATCCGGGACAGTGGCCATGGGGGCAGGGGAACGCATCACCCTCAACTTTGGCCTCACCAGCAAGTTGGAAAGCATCACCGTCACTGAAGCCCAACTCGACACCCTCGTTGAGAATCGCAGTGCCATCAAAGCCCCCAACGGCCTCGTCATCCTCTCCGCAAGAGCTGCCAACCAGCTCGCCGCCAGCGTCGTCAACAGCGGCACCATTGAAGCCAAAGGCGTCAGCCAACAGGGTGGCCGCATCCTGCTTGAAGGCACCACCGTTACCAACACCGGCACGCTCGACGTATCCAGCGACACCGCACAGGCCGGGACCATCCAGATCAACGGCAAGAACGTATCCATCAGCGGCAACGTCATCGCCACCAGCCCAACCCAGGGCGGCACCGTCAAAGTCCAGGCCACCAACCAACTCGCCGTCACCAACGCCAACATCAACACCGGTAGCCAGCAACAGGGTGGTAGCACCCAACTCGCCGCCAACCAGCTCACACTAAACAACGCCAATATCAACGCCGATGGTGATACCCAGGGCGGCAACATCAACATTAACGGCGCTGGCCCCACCAACGCCGCAGACGTACTCGGCCCCAACCACCCGCTGAACAACCCGTTAGCACCACCGACCGGGCCTTCCACCGTAGCCCTAGCTGGTAGCACCACCATCAGCACAAGAAGCCGCTATGGCCGGGCAGGGCAGACCACCGTTACCGGTGACCACATCAGCCTAGCGGACACCACCAACATCGACGCCGCCGGTGCCACCCAGGGCGGCACAGTCCTGATTGGGGGTGATTGGCAAGGCTCCAATGGCACATACCAGGCGACCACCGTTTACATGGGCCAGAACGTCACGATTGACGCCAGCGCCACAGACAACGGCAATGGCGGCAAGGTGGTGCTGTGGAGTGATGTCAGCAATACAAGCTCAATCACCAGTGCGCACGGCAGTATCTACGCGAACGCCGGATCTTTCGGTGGGGATGGCGGGCAGATTGAAACCTCTGGACACTTATTGAATGTTGATGGCGTCCAAGGCTCTGCTA
>JBFYKG010000070.1:0-7551 GCA_041311015.1 Rhodocyclaceae bacterium
GTCCGGTGAAGGCGACGCAGACGCATCCGGGGCAGCCACCGCTGGGTTGGTCAACCTTGGCCGACTGGCTGACCGGGTATTCAATTCCTGTGTATGCCCTGGGTGGGATGGCGCTGTCCGATGTGGTTGAAGCCCAGGCGTTTGGTGCACAAGGCGTGGCGATGATGCGGGGCTGGTAGGAGGGGGCTTAGAACGTCGAGACTACTGCGCGGTCGGCGCGTCGTCGGACATACCCTGGTCCTGCTCTTGTACCGGGATCCGGTAAGACTCGTTGGCCCAGGCACCCAGATCGATCATCTTGCAGCGCTCGGAGCAGAAGGGGCGCCATTTGTTCTCAGGAGCGTAGAGCGATAGCGCGCCACAATGTGGGCACGCAACCGAAGGGGCATTACGTTGGGGTGTTACCACGACCGAACTTAGATGGCGCAGAAGGTGAGATCGAAGCGTACATCGCGCTCGACCTGGCGCGGCCGCTGATGGAAATCGGTTTCCATGAAACGGAGATTCAATGCGTATTTGTTGGCGCTGGTTTCCGGCGTGATCATGGCATCGTGGATACGAATGCGCAGCATCTGGGCGTTCACGCCGGCGAGGGTGCGCTGATAGCTGCCACGGCTGGCGGTGTAGGCTTCGGGTGTTCCGCTATCACGCAGCAGATGCAGCACAATCGACAGACCATCGCGTAGCGGCAGGAAGGGTTCCAGCCAGGTTTGCAAATCACGCTGGCGCTGGGCAGTCGGCTGATTCAGCCACAGATGGTACGAAGGAATATCAAATTCACTCAGGCCGCCCGGGATCTGCGAACGGTTCTTGATGGCAATGAGCCATTCGTTGTCGCGCAGGTGTTGCCCGAGTTTGCCGCTGAGGGCATGCAGCAGGCTGAGCGCTTGGGAGATTTCATCGAGTGCGGCGTCGAGGGCTTCGGTCGAGATGTTCGGATTGTCGCGGAAGGCGGTGAGCACCTGGCGTTGACGCTCCAGTTCCTGAAGTAGTTCGGATTTGAGGTCAGGCCGTGCGACTTCGAGAATCTCGAAAAGGACGGTCAGTGCCGCGTGGTGATCGTGCGTGTCGGGCGCACCCAGATAGTGCGCCATCCGCGCGAACAGGTCTTCCAGGCGAAGCAGTGCCCGGATGCGTTCGGTTAGCGGATATTCGTAGATCAGCATATTTTTGGATAATAGACCGATTTAGCGCTTTTGTTACACAGTGCGCGGGTTTTTATCGTCATTTTGACGGATTTGTCAGGCTGGGCGATTCCGGGTCAGGTCGAGGTAGGCCTGGTGGATCTGCTCGGTCTGCCGGTCCCGGTCTTCCGGTGTGCCGCTGTTATCGATGACCTCGGTGGCGAGCGCCAGCCGGGTCTCCCGCGGGGCCTGGGCCTGCAGCATCAGATCGGCCAGTTCGGCGGTCATGCCCTGAGCGGCGTTACGCGCCAGGAGCCGTTGTTTCTGGATCTCTGGCGGGCAGTCGACAACGAGGACCCGGTCGGCCTGTTCGCGCAGAAAGCCGGTTTCGGCAAAGAGCGGCACATCGGCAACCACATAGGGTGATTGGGCCTGACTGATGGCTTTCAGGGCCTGTCGCCGGATCATCGGGTGGAGGATTGCTTCCAGCGCAGTCTTTTGCGCCGTGTCGTTGAAGACCACATCGCGCAGGGCGGCACGGTTAAGCGTGCCGTCGGCGTTGAAGATCGAGTCGCCAAAGGCGGTGCGCAGTGCAGGGAGGGCCGCGCCCTGGGGTGCGGTCAGGCTGTGGGCAATGCGGTCGGTATCGACCACGTCGACCCCCAGGGTTTTGAGATGATCCGCAACGGCGGATTTGCCGCTGGCAATCCCCCCGGTCAGGATGACGAGGGGCCGATCAATGCGCAGTTCCCCGGTCAGCTGGTCGCTCATGCTAGGACCAGATTGTCCCGGTGAATCAGTTCGGGCGCGTCCAGATAACCCAGACGCTGTTCGATCTCGGCGCTCGGGCAACCGGCAATGCGGCGCGCCTCGCTGCTGGCGTAGTTGATCAGGCCGCGGGCGATTTCCTGCCCGGCTTCGTCCAGGCAGGCGACGACTGCGCCGCGCTCGAATTCGCCCTCGACCTGCGTCACGCCCACGGGTAACAGGCTGCGCCCGGCACGTAGCGCCTTACTGGCGCCGGCATCAAGTTGCACTTTGCCCGCCAGTTGCAGGTGATCGGCCAGCCATTGCTTGCGGGCGGCCAGCGGCGGTTGGCTTGCCACGAGGAGCGTACCGAGTGCTTCGCCGTTGAGCAGACGGGGCAGGGCATCGGCCGCCCGGCCGCTGGCGATGACGGTATGGGCACCACTTTTGGCGGCGCGTTTGGCGGCCCAGATCTTGGTGATCATGCCGCCGGTGCCTACATGTGATCCACTGCCGCCGGCCATCTGCTCGTACTGTTCGTCACCCGCGGCGCCTTGGCTGACCAGTGTGGCGGTCGTGTCTTTGCGGGGGTCGGCGGTGTAGAGGCCTTCCTGGTCGGTGAGGATAATCAGCGCATCGGCTTCGATCAGGTTGGCGACCAGTGCACCCAGCGTGTCGTTGTCGCCGAAGCGGATTTCGTCGGTGGCGACGGTGTCGTTTTCGTTGATGATGGGCAACACACCCAGATCAAGCAGGGTGCTGATCGTGGCGCGGGCATTCAGGTAACGCGAGCGGTCGGCCAGGTCTTCGTGCGTCAGCAGAATTTGCGCCGTACGGATGCCGTGGGCGCCGAAGGCTTGCTGGTAGGTTTGTGCCAGCCCCATCTGCCCAACCGCGGCGGCGGCCTGCAGTTCGGGAATGCTACCGGGGCGTTTGCTCCAACCGAGTTGCTGCATCCCGCAGGCAATGGCGCCTGATGACACCAGCAGCAAACGGCGGCCTCCCGCTGCCAGCGCGGCCATCTGCTTCGCCCAGCTATTGATGGCATCGAGATCCAGCCCCGTGCCGTTATTCGTGATGAGCGCACTGCCGATCTTGATGACCAGCGTGCGGGCATCAACGATGGGCTGACGGGACGACGCGGGTGTGTCAGTCATCGCTGCCCTCATCAAGGTCGGCATCTTCATCGATATAGACCGTTTCACCATCGGGCATGACGTCACGAATATCGTTCTCGGTATGTACGGGCAGGGCGGGCGGCATTGCATCGAGTGCATCCTGAATCGCAAAGATCAGGGGTTTGGTGCCGTCGCCGGTAATGGCGGCGATACTGAAATGACGATCGGCTTTGCCGCCGGCCTTCTTGAACTTTTTCAAAAAGTCGGCAACGCGCTTTTCGCGCTCTTCTTCGGGAATCAGATCCAGCTTGTTCAGGATCAACCAGCGGGGCTTTTCAGCCAATGTGGGATCGTACTTTTCCAGCTCGGCGGCAATGGCGATGGCATCGTGCACGGGGTCGGCTTCGGGGTCGAAGGGGGCCAGATCCACGAGGTGCATGATCAGCCGCGTGCGCGCCAGATGGCGCAGGAAACGGTGGCCAAGGCCTGCACCCTCAGCCGCCCCCTCGATGACACCGGGAATGTCGGCAATGACGAAGCTGCGGTTCTCGTCGGTGCGCACCACGCCGAGATTGGGGTGCAGCGTGGTGAAGGGGTAATCGGCCACCTTGGGTTTGGCGGCCGAGACCGAACGGATGAAGGTGCTCTTGCCGGCGTTGGGCAGGCCAAGCAGGCCAACGTCGGCCAACACCTTGAGCTCCAGCTTGAGCATGCGCTCTTCGCCGGGCGTGCCGCGGGTGAACTGGCGGGGGGCGCGATTGACGCTGGATTTGAAATGGATATTGCCCAGACCGCCCTTGCCGCCTTGCGCGACCAGCACTTTTTTGCCGTCTGTATTGAGGTCGTGCAGCACAACGCCGGTTTCGTAATCGGCGATCACGGTACCGACGGGCATGCGTAAGGTGATGTCATCGGCGCCGGCACCATAGCATTCGGCGCTCATGCCATTCTGGCCATTCTTAGCCAGAAACTTGCGGGTGTAACGATATTCGACGAGCGTGTTGATGTTGCGGTCGGCCACGGCCCACACGCTGCCACCCTTGCCGCCATCACCCCCGCTGGGGCCGCCCCGGGGCACATATTTTTCGCGGCGGAATGCGGCACACCCATCCCCGCCCTTGCCGGCGATGACTTCGATACGCGCTTCGTCAATAAATTTCATAGGAGTTCTGCTAAAGAAAAAGCCCTACCGGTGAGGATAGGGCTTTAATGTGCCGGCGGGCAAGTGCCCGACCAGACACGAATTACTGTGCCGGCTGGATAACGACGGTGCGGCGCTTCTGCTCACCCTTGATGGTGAACTTCACGGTGCCGTCGATCAGCGCGAACAGGGTGTGATCCTTGCCCATGCCGACGTTATCGCCCGGGTGGAACTCGGTACCGCGCTGGCGAACGAGAATGTTGCCGGCCTTGACCAGTTGACCGCCGTAGCGCTTGACGCCAAGTCGTTTGGCTTCTGAGTCGCGGCCGTTACGTGAACTACCGCCTGCTTTTTTGTGTGCCATGAGTGAGGCTCCTTTGCTTTACCGATTAGCCTGCGATCGCTTCGATCTGCAGTTCGGTGTAATTCTGACGATGGCCCTGATGCTTCTGGTAGTGCTTACGGCGACGCATCTTGAAAATGCGTACCTTGTCGTGACGACCCTGGCTCAGAACCGTGGCCGAAACGCTCGCACCTGCCACCAGCGGCGCACCGATCTTAACGGCTTCGCCTTCGCCGACCATGAGAACCTGGTCGAGGGTGATCTTGGTGCCAACTTCTGCCGGTATCTGTTCTACTTTAATTTTTTCACCTGCGGCAACGCGATACTGCTTGCCACCGGTTTTTATGACCGCGTACATGTTGGACTCCAAAGGGATATTGCAAAGAACTCGCAAGTTTACGTAAAAAATCCTTTGCTGTCAAAGCCTTTTGGCTTGCCAAAGTGGTTTGCCTTGACTGAACCGCCCAGCGCCCGTAAATTCGCGGCTTTAGCCATCAAGGCGCGGTTTTTTGAACGGTTTCCCGTGACAGCCCACCCCAAATCCCCTCTTTTTGCCGAATTGATTGCCGACGAGATGCGGCAGGTGGATGACGTGATTCGTGCGTCCTTGCATTCCGAGGTGGCGCTGGTGCGGCAGGTATCGGAATACATTATTCACAGTGGGGGCAAGCGCCTGCGACCGGCGTTATTGCTGCTGACCGCCGGTGCCTGTGGAGCCAGCGGGGAGCAGGCCCGGACGCTGTCGGCGGTGGTGGAGTTTATCCACACGGCCACGCTGCTGCACGACGATGTGGTGGATGAGTCCAGCCTGCGCCGCGGGCGCGAGACGGCCAATGAGCTTTTTGGTAACGCCGCCAGTGTGCTGGTCGGGGATTTCCTCTATTCCCGCGCTTTCCAGATGATGGTGTCAGTGGGGCGTATGCGCGTGATGGAGGTGCTCTCCGAAGCCACGAACGTCATCGCCGAGGGCGAAGTCTTGCAGTTGATGAACTGTAACGATGCCGACGTCACGGAAGATCGCTACCTGCAGGTGATCCGTTATAAAACGGCCAAACTCTTCGAAGCCGCATCGCGGCTGGGTGGCGTGTTGGCCGATGCGTCCCCCGCGCTGGAAGAGGGTCTGGCTCGTTATGGCATGCATCTGGGCACGGCTTTCCAGATTATTGATGACGTGCTGGATTACTCGGGGAATGAGGCCGATACCGGCAAACACCTGGGCGATGATCTGGCCGAAGGCAAACCAACACTGCCGCTGATTTATGCGCGCGACCGGGGCACGCCAGAGATTGCTGCGGCAATCCGCAAGGCGATTGAGACCGGTGGCCTCGAAGAATTTGACGCGGTGCTCAAGGCCGTCCATGACAGCGGCGCCCTGGATGCGGCGCGCGAGGCGGCCCGTCATGAAGCCAAGCTGGCGCGAGACGCCCTGATGGCTTTGCCGGATTCGATCTACAAGCAGGCCCTGGAAGAACTGGCAGATTTTGCGGTGGCGCGGTCCCACTAAATCGGGAGGGAGTTAATGGATCACCTGGCGTTTATTGAACTGATGGGCGAGTGGGGCGACGCCCTTGGTGTCGCCGTCATCGTGCTGGGCGTGGTCTGGGGCTTGATCCGGTTTCCGCTGGATCTGAGCCGCCAGGGGGCAGACTTTGCCTACACCATGGTGCGTAACCAGATCACCCGGACCTTATTGCTGGGTCTGGAGGTGCTGGTGGCCGCCGATATCATCCGTACCGTGGCCGTGAGCCCAACGCTGCAGAGTGTGGCTGTGCTGGCGGCGATTGTGGCAATCCGAACCTTCCTTAGCTGGTCGCTGATTCTGGAAATGGAAGGGCGCTGGCCCTGGCAAAAAGGCCCCGCCAAAGGGGATCAGTAAGCCCCGTTACTGGCGACTTGCCGCAGCCGCCTTTAGGCGTGCGACCTGACGTTTTTCACCATCCAAACGGGCCGCTTTGACATTGGCCTCGGTGGGCTCTGGGAATTTGCCGCCGGCCAGGCTCGCCATGTAAACCACGGCACGGGCGACTTCGATGTCATAGAGTTCAGGGGCGCCACCCTTGGGCGGCATCATGCGGACACCGGTGAGCGCGCTCCCAACCAGATCGTCGTAGCCTTCGCTGATCAGCGGTGCCCAGGCCTGGCGGTTGCCTGCGCGGGGTGCGCCGGCGACACCCTGGCCGTGGCAGGTGACGCAGACGGCCTTGTAGACCTGCTCGCCGGTCATGGCGGTTTTGCCAAAGCGGTTTGGCTCCGCAGCCAGCGTTGCCGAGGCGCAAAGAACGCCCGCAAGCAAAGCGGTGAGTCGTGGAATTTGGCTCGGATAGGGACGCTGCATGGGGACTTCCTGTGACGGGTTGTTTTGGCAAGAATAGCCGAGTACTTGCAGCTTTGCCTTATTAAAGGCTTAATGGGCGTCTGCTACGCGTTTCTGGTCATCCGCCAGAGCGGGCCGTTTTTTGTGGAGATATTGCCATGATCAAAACATGTAATCGTTCGTTTACCGCTGTCGTGTTGGGCGCTGCGTTGTTAACTGGCTGTGCAACTGCGATCCCGGGGGCGAGCATTAAACCGGGCGTCACGGCGGCACAGGTTGAACAGTCGGTAGGTAAGCCCGATATGATTTGGCGCAATAGTCAGGGCAAGATGACTCAGGCTGCTTACTCTGATCAACCCGCGGGCTTTGTGACGTTCATGGTTTATTTTAATGACCAGGGTGTTGTGACTGGTGTTGAACAAGTCATGGACGTTAAACACTTTAGCAAAGTTAAAAACGGGATGAACGGCAATCAGGTGCATAGAATTCTGGGTCCGGAACGTTCAATTGAGCACTTCAGCAACCTGAAGCAGATTGACTGGAACTACGGTTATTGCACCTACAACAATGGCCGCGAGGTCTATTCTGTCAGCTTTGATGAGAGCACTATGCTGGTCAATGGTGCCGTCACGACACCAGACCCGCTGTTCTCACTTGGCGATAACGAAGAGGGATGGTGTGAGCCTTACTTCTCGGGCGACTCGTACGCGCGCTAATCCATGTCTGAGAACCTGATACCGATGATCCGGAACCCCTGGGTTCCG
>JBFYKG010000071.1:0-7540 GCA_041311015.1 Rhodocyclaceae bacterium
CATAGTAAATGGGCCAATATCCAGCACCGTAAAGGTCGCCAGGATGAAAAACGTGGGCGCGTCTTCTCGCGTCTGGCCAAGGAAATCACCGTGGCCGCCAAAATGGGCGGCGGCGACATCAGCTTTAACCCCCGCCTGCGCTTAGCGGTTGACCGTGCCAAGGCTGTGAACATGCCGGCAGACAACATTGACCGCGCGGTTAAAAAAGGGACGGGCGAACTGGAAGGCGTGGATTACGTCGAGCTGCGTTACGAGGGCTACGGCATCGGCGGGGCGGCTGTGATTGTCGATTGCCTGACAGACAACAAGACCCGCACCGTGGCCGATGTGCGTCATGCATTCTCCAAGCATGGCGGCAACCTGGGCACCGATGGTTGCGTCGCGTTCCAGTTCCAGCACTGCGGTCAGTTTCTCTTTGCCCCGGGCACGGATGAAGCCAAGCTGATGGATACCGCCATTGAAGCGGGTGCTGAAGACGTGCAAACCCACGACGATGGCGCGCTGGAAGTGCTCTGCGCCCCGAATGACTTTGGCACGGTACAAGAAGCACTCACCGCTGCCGGCTTTAAACCGGAAATGGCCGAAGTAACCATGCGCCCGCTGAACGAAACCGAGCTCACCGGCGACGACGCCGCTAAGATGCAAAAGCTGATCGATGCGATCGAAGCCCTGGACGATGTCCAGGCCGTGTATACCAGCGCCGTATTCGACGAGGCCTGAGTCACTTGTCGCCGGTTACGCACGCAACCAACGTCACCCGCGTGCTGGGGATTGACCCGGGGCTGCGTATGACCGGCTTTGGCGTGATTGATGTGCAAGGCCAGAAGCTACGTTACGTGGCCAGTGGTTGTATCAAATCGAACGGCGACCAGCAGCTACCCGAGCGCCTGCATACGCTGTTTGCCGGCGTGACCGAAATCATTGAAACCTACCACCCCACGGTGGCGGCTGTGGAACAGGTGTTTTCCAACGTGAACCCGCAATCCACCCTGCTGCTGGGCCAGGCGCGGGGCGCGGCGGTGACGGCATTGGTCGCCAAACAACTGGCCGTGAGCGAATACACGGCGCTGCAAGTCAAACAATCGGTTGTGGGTCACGGCAAAGCCGCCAAGCAACAGGTCGCGCACATGGTGATGCGTCTCCTGGCGCTGCCGGGCGAACCCGGTAGCGATGCCGCCGATGCGCTGGCCTGCGCCATCTGCCATGCCCACGCTACGCAGGGCATGGGGCAACTGGCCGCACCGGGCCGCCGTCAACGCGGCGGTCGCCTACTGGCACTGGCCGACAGCGAACTGCTCAATCACGCCACCGTGCGTACGACTGCCGGGAGGGCCGCATGATCGGACGTCTGCATGGCCGACTGCTGGCCAAACACCCGCCGTCGATTCTGCTCGACGTGAATGGCGTCGGCTACGAAGTCGATGTCTCGATGAACACCTTCTGCGAATTACCGGCGCTGGATGCCCCGGTGACACTGCACATCCACATGGCGGTGCGTGAAGATGGCCACTTTCTTTACGGCTTCCTCACCGAGAGTGAACGGGTTGCCTTCCGCCAGCTGATCAAGATCTCGGGCGTCGGCGCCCGCATGGCGCTGGCCGTACTCTCGGGGCTTAATGTTGACGAACTCGCTGCAGCGATTGCCCGCCAGGACGTGGCCTGCTTTACGCGCATTCCGGGCATCGGTAAAAAAACGGCCGAGCGTCTGTTGCTCGAACTGAAAGGCAAGCTGGATCTGGCCACTGGCGGTAGCGCTACCACCGGCACCGGCCAGCCTTTAGCCAGCGATCCGCTGCAGGATACGGTCGATGCGCTGGTGGCCCTGGGCTACAATGCCAAGGAAGCGCAAAGCGCTATCAAGTCTCTACCGGCCGGCGTCAGCACCACAGATGCCATTCGCCTTGCCCTGAAACAGTTGTCTGGTCTCAAATAACCGGACTGATCAAGGAACCCGCGCATGTACGCCCCCGGACTACAGCTTGCCCGCATTACCATCATTACCCTGCTCATCATCGGGGTGTTGTGGGTACTGCGCCCGTTTATCTCCCCCCTGCTCACCGCGCTGATCATCGTGGTCGCTACCTGGAAGCCCTATCACTGGCTGGTGCATAAACTCGGTAACCGCAAAACACTGGCCGCCAGCCTGATGACCGTGCTGCTGACCATTGGCATTCTGATCCCGATGTTCTTTCTGGGCGGTCAGGTTACCAAGGTGACCGCAATTCTGGTCGAAGCCATCGGGCAGAAGTTACAACAAGGGGTACCCACGCCACCGGACTGGCTGCTCAACCTGCCGCTGGTGGGCGAGCATATTCAGGAAACCTGGAAGCATGTTTTCAATGATTCCGGCTCAATGGGCGAGATTCTGCAACGGGTCTACGAACCGGCGCGGCGGCTGATTACCGGCATCGCCACCGGCGTAGCGAATGGCGTGCTGCAAGTCTTGCTGGCGATCTTTATCGCCTTCTTTGCCTATCGTGATGGCGATCAATGGGCGGGCTGGCTGCGCAATGCCGCACGCCGGATCAGTGGCGACCTGGGCACTCACGTGGTTGACGTGGCCGGCAACACGGTGATCGGCGTAATGGTCGGCGTACTCGGCACGGCAGCCGCGCAAGGGTTGGTGGCCTACATCGGCTACAAGATCGCCAGCGTGCCTAATGCCGGTCTGCTGGCAGCGGCCACCTTCATGACTTCGATGCTACCGGCCGGCCCGGTGCTGATCTGGCTAGGCGCCGCCTATTGGCTATACGACCAGGGCCTCACCGGCTGGGCCATTTTCATGGCGGCCTGGGGCGCCTTCGGCATCAGCAGCGTGGATAACGTGGTGCGCCCGATTCTGATTGCGCATACCTCGAGCCTGCCTTTCCTGCTGATTGCGCTGGGCACCTTTGGTGGCATCCTGGCTTTTGGTTTTGTCGGGCTCTTCATCGGCCCGACCCTGCTGGCGCTGGCGGTAGCCATCACCAACCAGTGGCTCAATCACCGTAACACGCTGACGCATTCGGAACGCCTGTGATCGAGACCGAAGACTTCTCGGCCGGCGCCGACCGGCTCATCGATGCCGGCAGCGCCTCCCGTCAGGAAGAGGCGCTAGAGCGCGCCTTGCGCCCGAAGCGTCTGGCCGACTACACCGGCCAGCACAAGGTGCGCGATCAGCTCGGGCTGTTTATTGAAGCCGCTAAAAAACGGGGCGATGCGCTGGATCACGTGCTGCTCTTCGGCCCACCGGGCCTGGGAAAAACCACCCTGGCGCACATCATCGCGCATGAGCTCGGCGTCAATCTGCGCCAGACCAGTGGCCCCGTGCTCGAGCGCCCGGGTGACCTGGCTGCACTGCTGACCAATCTGGAACCGCACGATGTGCTGTTCATCGACGAAATTCATCGCCTCTCACCCGTGGTCGAGGAAATTCTCTACCCGGCGCTTGAGGATTACCAGATCGACATCATGATCGGCGAAGGCCCTGCCGCCCGCTCGGTCAAACTGGATCTGCCGCCCTTTACGCTGGTCGGCGCCACCACCCGCGCCGGCATGCTGACCAACCCGCTGCGCGACCGCTTTGGCATCGTGGCGCGGCTGGAGTTCTACGCACCGGATGATCTGCAGCAGATTGTGCTCCGCTCGGCCCGCCTGCTCGATATGGCGCTGGCCGATGATGGTGCGCTGGAAGTGGCCCGCCGCTCGCGCGGCACGCCGCGTATTGCCAACCGCCTCTTGCGGCGCGTGCGTGACTACGCCGAGATCCGCGCCGCCGATCATCAGGGTGGCATTAACGCCCGCATCGCCGATGCCGCACTTGCCATGCTCGATGTTGATGGCGTTGGTCTGGATATGATGGACCGCAAACTGCTGCTGGCCGTCATCGAAAAATTTGGCGGTGGCCCGGTAGGCGTGGATAACCTCGCGGCCGCCATTGGTGAAGCACGCGACACGATTGAAGACGTGCTCGAGCCCTTCCTGATTCAGCAGGGCTACCTACAACGCACTCCGCGCGGTCGCGTGGCCACCAGCCGAGTGTATCAGCATCTGGGCCTACCCGCCCCGGCCGACCACAACAACATGCCGCTCTGGCAGAGCGACGAACGGGCGGGCGGATGACCGAGTTTCGCCACCCGGTTCGCATCTATTACGAAGACACCGATGCCGGTGGCGTGGTGTATTACGCCAACTACCTCAAGTTTTTTGAACGCTGCCGCACCGAATGGCTCCGTTCGCTGGGGCATCATCAGGTCGATCTGCTGGCCAAACACGACATCGCCTTCGTGGTGAAGTCGGTCGCTGCCGATTACAAGCGCCCCGGCCGGCTGGATGACCACCTGGAAGCCGGGCTGCGCCTCTCGCACCTGGGCCGTGCACAGCTGCAGTTCGAACAATGGGTCGAGCGCATCAACCCGGATGGCGCCCGCGAGACCCTGGTCACGGGCCACGTCAAGCTGGCCTGTGTCAACCTGAAGACCCTTAGACCCGTTTCTCTCCCTGACTGGCTGCATAGCCAACTACAACCTAGCGACGCATCATGACTCCAACACAAGACATGTCCATCCTTAGCCTGGTCCTCAACGCCGGCGCCGTCGTGCAGGGCATCATGCTCCTGCTGCTCATCGTTTCGTTCATGTCGTGGTACTACATCTTCCTCAAGTGGATGACGATCCGCTCGGAGAAGCAGAAGTCCAGCGAATTCGAATCATCCTTCTGGTCGGGCAGCAGCCTGAATGATCTGTACCAGGCGGCACTGAATGATCGGCACAACGCCGGTGCACTGGAACGGATTTTCGAATCCGGTCTGCGCGAGTTCAACAAGCTGCGCGACCAGCATCTCCTCGAACCCAAGGATATTCTGGATGGTTCGCGCCGCGCCATGCGCGCCACCTACCAGCGCGAGCTGGATCGCATCGAGTCGCACCTGGCTTTCCTGGCCTCCACCGGCTCGGTCTCACCGTATGTGGGTCTGTTCGGTACCGTCTGGGGCATCATGCACGCCTTCCGTGGGCTGGCCAACGTTGGCCAGGCCACGCTGTCTTCGGTTGCCCCCGGTATTGCCGAAGCGCTGGTTGCAACCGCGATTGGCCTGTTTGCCGCCATCCCGGCGGTGGTAGCCTACAACCGCTTCTCGTACGACATCGATCGCCTGGCCTCGCGCTTCGAATCCTTTATGGAAGAGTTCTCGAACATCCTCCAGCGTCAGATGAAGTAAGGGCTCTGCGCCATGCGTAACCGCCGTAAACTCAAAAACGAAATCAACGTCGTTCCGTATATCGACGTCATGCTGGTGCTGCTGGTGATCTTTATGGTCACCGCACCGATGATGCCTACGGGCAACATTGATCTGCCCACCGTGGGCACCGCCGCCACACCGCCCGCCGCCCCGATTGAAGTCACGGTGCGCGATGACCGCAGCCTGGCCATTGTGGATCGTGGCAGCAACGGCAAAGAGCAGCCCATCACGCTGGATCAGCTGACCGATCAGTTGCAAGCCATGCAAAAGGGCAACCCGGATACGCCCGTGCTGATCGCCGGTGCCAAGAACGTGCCCTACGAAGCCGTGCTGCAGGTGATGGACCAGCTGCAACGCGCGCAGATCAAGCGCGTTGGCTTACTCGTCGCCCCGACGGGCAAGTAAACGGACCGCACCGGAGCCGCACCCTTGTCGTTGTCTGACTTTCTGTCTCGCCTGAAGTCCTACTGGCACGGCCATCGCTTTGCCGGCGATGGCATGGCGGTCTTTGACCCGGCCGCGGAAGAAAAGGCTCGCGAACGCCGCGCGCTGGTTCTGACGATTGCCATGCACCTGCTGCTGGTGCTGTTTCTGGTGATCAGCATCAACTGGAAGAACAGTGAACCCTCGGCCATGCAGGCCGAAATCTGGACACCACAACAACTGGCTGCCGCCACCGCCGCTGCCAAGCGCGATGCCCAGACCTTTGGCGACCCGACGCCGGAACCGACCCCGCCGAAGCCAGAGCCGAAACCCGAGCCCCCCAAGCCCGAACCGAAGCCGGAGCCCAAGCCGCAACCTAAACCGGAACCGGTAAAAACACCGCCCAAACCTACGCCTGCGCCCGCGAACCCGAAGGCAGACATCGCTATCAAGCAGGACAAGAAGGCCGAGAAAGAAAAGCCGCAGGAAAAGACGCCGGACAAGAAAGACACCAAGGACGATAAGAAAAAACAGGACGCCAAGAAGAAGGCCCAGGATGACTTCCTGGAAGAGCTGAAGCGCGAAGAGCAAAAGGTCGCAGCCCAGAAACAGGCCGCCCAGAAGCAGCAAGCGGCTGACGCGCGCGCCCAGAAGGAAGCCGCCATGCGTGCCCAGGCCGGCGCTGAAGCCAAAGCCGCCGGGGCCGAACGCGCCCGGGGTGATGACCGCAGTTATCTGGCCAAACTCAAAACCAAGATCCGCGGCAACGTGATCCTGCCCCCCAACCTGCAGGGCAACCCGGCCTCGGTTTTCCGGGTGACGCAGCTGCCCTCCGGCGAAGTGATCGACGTTCGCCTCATCAAATCCAGCGGCAACCCGCAGCTCGATAGCGCTGTGGAACGCGCCATTCGCAAGTCATCTCCCCTGCCAACGCCTGAAGGCCGTTCGCCGGACCGGATCATCGATATCACCTACCTCCCCTTCGAGAAGCCACCGCAGTAAGCTTCAGCGGTGCTTAAGCCCAGCCCTTTATAATTGCACCATGACTATGATCGCCACCTTCGCCCGCAAACTGCTCGCCACGCTGAGCATCGCCGCCCTATTCACCACCCCCGCCCTGGCCCAACTCAATATCGAGGTTGTGGGTGCCGGCATGCAACGCATCTCCGTCGCCGTGCCCAACTTTGGCGGCGACGAATCACTCGGCCGCGAGATCGCCACCACGGTTCGTAATGATCTGACCAGCAGTGGCCTGTTCAAGATCGTTAATACCGATTCGCAGGTGGCCGAAGAAAACGTGGCTGTTGATTTCAACGCCTGGCGCACCCGCGGTGCCGATGCGCTGGCTACGGCCACCGCAACCCGGCCCGGTGGCCAGATTGAAGTCCGTGTGCGCGTGGCCGACATCATCAAGCGCGGGGCTCTGGGCAATACGGTCGTCACAGTACCCGGCAACAACCCGCGCCTGGCCGGCCACAAGGTGGCTGACTTCATTTACCAAAAGCTGACGGGGCAACCCGGCTACTTCTCGTCGCGCATTGCCTATGTGCTGAAGCAGGGCAACGGGCAAGCCGCACACTATCAGCTGATCGTGGCAGATGCCGATGGCCAGAACCCGGTCGCAGTCTTTAAATACAACCAGCCGATCATCTCGCCCGCCTGGTCGCCAGATGGCAGCAAACTTGCCTATGTTTCGTTTGAAAAGAGCAAACCCGTCATCTTTGAACAAACACTGAAGACCGGCGCACGCCGTGCCGTGGCCAGCTTCCGCGGCTCCAACTCGGCACCGGCATATTCGCCCGATGGCAGCCGCCTGGTGGTTGCACTGTCGCGTGAAGGGGGCACCCAGCTGTACAGCATCAACCTAGCCAGCCTGCAATCGACCCGCATCACCAATAC
>JBFYKG010000072.1:0-7419 GCA_041311015.1 Rhodocyclaceae bacterium
TAACCGCCGGTATCACGTTGCACGCCCTTCGGCTTGCCAGTGGTACCCGAGGTGTAGAGGATGTACGACGGATGCGACGACTCGACCCAGGTGCACGGCACTTGAGCGTCCATATGCTGGGCACGCAGTTCGGCGTAGTCCACATCACGACCGGCCACACGCGGGAAACCCTTATCCAGGCCGCGGTCAACGATCACCACCTTGGCCGGCGGGAACTCGGCCAGGCTCAGGGCCTCGTCAACGAGGTGCTTGTACGGTACCGGCTTGCCGTTACGCATACCCGCGTCGGCAGTCACCATGACCTTCGGCTTGGCATCATCAATACGGGTAGCCAGCGAACCGGCCGCAAAACCACCGAACACCACCGAGTGGATGGCGCCGATACGCACCGTGGCCAGCATGGCGAAAATAGCTTCCGGAATCATCGGCATGTAGATCAGAACACGATCACCTTCGCCGACGCCCTGGCTCTTGAGGATAGCGGCCATACGCTCGACTTCACGCTGCAGCTCGGCCCAGGTGTAAACCTTCTCTTCGTCGGTTTCTGTCGAAATGTAAATAATGGCGCGATCATTCGGGCGCGCAGCGGCGTGACGATCAACGGCGTTGTAGCAGAGGTTGGTCTTGCCGTTCACGAACCACTTGACGAAGGGCGGACGCGAGTAATCGCAGACCTGGGTGAACGGTTCCTTCCATTCAACCAGCTTGGCCTGTTCGCCCCAGAACTCATCGCGGTTCTCAATGGAACGCTTGTGGAAATCCTGATACTTGCCCATAGTCAGTTGCCTCCTCTGGCATGCTTTGTGTAGGGCTCAGCCGGCGCTGCGCCCGATTTTTATGATAAAAACCTCACCGTACCCAAGCAATGTCAGGCCGGTTTCATCGCGTATTCGCATATTCGATGCGTCAGGTCAGGCATCATAATTACGCCTGTAGCCTTACACGAAGCTGACCAGCCATGACGACACACACCTCCCGCATCGCAGCAACGGCCCAACTGGGCCAGCAGATCTGGCTCGACACCCTCTCCCGTGCCCTGATCGAGAGCGGTACTCTGGCCGACTGGATCAAACAGCACGCCGTGGCCGGGCTGACTTCGAATCCGGCGATCTTCCAGCAGGCATTCAGCAAAGATCCCGCCTATGGCCCCGCCATCGCCGCCGCCCGCGCCAGCGAACCGGATGCCGAGATCCGCTTTGAAAAGATTGCCCTGCCCGATATCCAGGCGGCCTGCGATCTGTTTCGTCCACGCTGGGAATCGAGTCAGGGTGAGCGCGGTTACGTCAGCTTCGAGGTATCACCCCGTCTGGCGCACGATGCCCAAGGTACGGTCGATGCCGCGGTGCGACTCTGGCAGGAGATCAACCGCCCCAACGCCATGATCAAGATCCCGGCCACAGCAGCCGGCTGCGCAGCAGTCACCGAGGTCATCGCCCGGGGGATCAATGTGAATGTGACCCTAATCTTTTCGCATGATCAGTTGCAGGCGGTGCAAGCAGCGCATGCTGCCGGGCTGCGCCGCTGGGTAGTGCATTGCCAGCAGGCGGGCACCCCCGAACGGATTGGCAACGTGGCCTCCGTCGCCAGCTTCTTTGTCAGCCGAACAGATAACACGATCGACCCGAAACTGCCCACCGAACTGCAAGGCAAGACGGCCATAGCCTTGTGCAAGACGGCTTATGAACAATGGCAGGCGGATCAACTCGGTGAGATCGCCGATCTGCTGGCGCTGGGTGCCAAGCCGCAGTGGCTGCTCTGGGCGTCGACCTCGGTCAAGAACCCGGCCTATCCAGACACGCTGTATGTGGATGAACTGATCGGACCGCAGACGGTAAATACCGTACCCGATGCCACGCTCGCCGCTTTTCGCGATCACGGCAACGTCGGCAGAACACTGGATCAAGGCATCGCAGCGGCCCACGAACAGCTTGCGGCCGTCAGTGCATTAGGGATAGATCTGGAACAGGTCGGTCACGACCTACAGGTGGCCGGGCTAGCCCAGTTTGAAACGGCCTACGCCGACTTGCTCAAACTGGTTTAGCCGGCTCTTGCAGCTCTGACAGCGGCCGCAGCCCATGGCGCAGACGCGCACGATCACAGGCCTGATCGGCAATGCCCAATGCCGCCCAGGGGTTGAACTCGTGGCACGGGGAGGGGCGATGGTCGTAGATACGGCAACCGACCTGGCAACCGATCTCGCCGTCCAGAGCAACGCAGCGCGGCGCGGCATCGTCGGTGCCTTTCATGCGCATCAGTTTGGGCGTGAGTGGAATCGCCATTGCCACCGGCACCCCTGCACCATCTCCCGTTTTAGACAACTCGCTGGGATGAAAATCCACACGAAAACTGGCACAACAAGCGCCGCAGCGTTCACAGATCGACAGGTGTGATGTGCCCGATTCAGACATGACCGCGCCAACCCCCCGCCTGGTGCTCGATACCAATGTGGTGATGGATCTGTTTCATTTCCGGGCACCGCCGCTGGCGCCGCTGATGACGGCTATTGAATCTGGCGCCGTGGTCTGCCTGGTGAACGAAAAGACGCTGGCGGAGCTGAAGCGCGTGACGGGCTACAAGCAGTTCAAACTTGATGATGCCGGGCAACAGCGCCTGTTCGATGCGTACCGGTCGCGGGTGACGCTGGTGACACAACCTATGCCGCAGGCCGCGCCCAAACTGCCGCGCTGCGGTGACCCTGACGACCAGATGTTTCTGGAACTGGCGCTCATCGGCCGCGCCGATATGCTGATCAGCCGCGACAACCTGGTGCTCAAACTGGCCAAATCGCGGCAACGCCCCTGCCCGTTTGCGATCCTGCCGCCAGAGCAAGCACTGCCCCGTCTGTTTGACCGCCATCAGGCCTGACGCCGGCGGAACACCAGGCTGGTTTCTGTCGATGCCGCCGGGGTGTATTCATACCCTTCGCTGTCAAACTGCTGCAGATCTTTAGCGGTTTTCCAGTTACCTTCGGCGGCGGCTCGCACATACAATCCGCGTGCACGTTTGGCGTAGAAGCTGATGATCTTGAACTTACCGTCTTTCCAGTCTTCGAACACGGTGTCGATGATGCTGACGCCAGCCTTTTCCAGCGCTTTGCGATCCACCGATTTGAAGTATTCATCCGAAGCCGTATTCACCAAGGGCTGGCCGGCTGCCTTGAGGTCTTCTAACACGCAGGCCGTATTCGATTCACGCCACCAGGCGTACAGATCCTTACCCGCGGGATTAGCGAGCTTGGTCCCCATTTCCAGCCGGTAGGGGCGCATCAAGTCCAATGGGCGCAACACCCCATACAAGCCTGATAACACCCGCACGTGATCTTGCACGTAAGCCAGCTGCTTCTTGTTCAAAGTCGGGGCATCGAGGCCTTCGTACACATCGCCGTTAAAAGCCAGGATGGCCTGTTTGGCTTCGGGCTGGGCATGCTTGGCCGACCAGTCGGCGTACCGGGTCACATTGAGCACGGCCAGCTTATCGCTCAGGCTCATCAGCTCGGCTATCTGCGCTGGGGACTTTTTACGCAGGATCTCGATCAAAGGCTCGGCCTGCTTGATAAAACGCGGCTGGGTGTGCGGGATATCCTGGGCAACCGGATCAAAATCCAGCGATTTGGCGGGGGACAGCAAAAACAGCATGATCGGCTTCCGGCAGTGGGGTAAGCGGGTTAATAGGTATGCAATGAGGGATGCAATGGCCTATGTTACCAACGGATGGCCGGGAACCGTGAATCTGGCCGCCGGCACGGTAAAATGGCGGCATGAAGCGCCCACCCTACGGATCCCGCCCGCGCCTATCGCGAGAAATGGCCCAGCTCAGCTGGCTTGCCACCGGCTTGGCTCAGGCCGGCAGCCGGATGGAGCGCACCTATTGGCATGGTCGCCTGCAGTCGCTGGTCGAGCAACTGCTGGCCGATAAGGATGATGAATCCCTGAATGGCGTATTGAACCGACTGAGCGATAGCGAGCCGGTGGGCCACGATGCGCTGATGGACACGATCGAGTCAGCGGTTGAATCAACCACGGCCATCATCGACGGCGCGCCCCATGATGTGCTGCTGATCGCCTGCCCGCTGCTCACCTGGTCACGCTACGCCATTCCCACACCGACAGTCTCGGCCAAAGATCAGCGGGTGCTTGGCGAGTTGCTGCTCAACACAGTGCTGACCCGCCATGCACGCGTGGTGGTGCTGGGTATGCTGGTGGGCCCGGACCAGATTCCGCGCGAGTTCACCCAGCTGGCCGAGCTGACCCAGAACCTGACCCAGGCGCTGGTCAATGGCAAAGCGGCGCCACTGCACACCCAGGCCCAGGAAGAGACCAACCGGTTTCTTTCGGACACACGCTATCTGATCGCTGCCGTAGCCGTGCCCAAGGGTGAAGCCTTGTTCCGCTGGCAGGAGGCCCGTACCGCCGGTGGCAACACCCAACTGAATGACCGGGCCGACATCGCTCAGCTCTGGGCCAATACCTGCATGCCCGTATTGGAACCCATGCTCGCTGGCTGCCGGGTGTCGGCATTATTGCCAGAAGCGTTTCATGCGGCCTGCGCTTCGGCGGACCGGGCATCGCGCCCGTATTCGGTTCAGGCCTGCATCAACTTCCTGAGCGAATCGATCGATCTACCGCCCGAGAAGCAGCGCGCTGTGATCGGCCCCTTTCATGCGCAACGGCTGGAAGAGTTTCGTATCGCCTTCGGACCCCGCAATGACGACGCACTGTTTCACGGGGTCGTCTGGCCACTGCTGGGCGTTGAAGATGAGCAGACCGATATGGTGGCCGAGATCGAGCAAGTGCTCCGTGCTGCCGGCGTCACCGACATCGTGACGCACGAGCACCGCTTCCCCATGGAATTCTGCGAAGACTGCGGGGGGCCCATGTATGCCAACGCCGATGGTGAGCTGGCGCATCTGGAAATGCCCGAATCGGCGGCAGCTCAACCGAGTACGCTGCACTAGGATGAACAACCAGGCCTGGCTGCAGCGCAGCCTTGATTCGGTGTGGCATCCCTGCACCCAGATGAAGCAACACCCGGCGTTGCCTCTGGTGCCAGTGGCACGTGCCGAAGGCGTGTGGCTCGAAGACTTTGAAGGCAAGCGCATTCTCGACGGCATCAGCTCGTGGTGGGTGAACCTGTTCGGCCACGGCAACCCCACAATCAATGCGGCCATCACGGATCAGCTCAGCCGGCTTGAGCACGTGATGCTGGCCGGGTTTACCCATGCACCTGCCATCGAACTCGCCGAACGGCTATCGGCCAAGACCGGCGGCGCACTCGGCCATGCGTTCTTTGCTTCCGACGGTGCCAGTGCCATCGAGATCGCGCTCAAGATGTCATTCCATACCTGGCAGAATGCCGGGCAGTCTGACAAGCGCGAATTCGTCTGTCTGCAAGGCAGCTACCATGGTGAAACACTGGGCGCGCTTTCGGTGACTGATATCCCGCTGTTCAGCGAAGCCTATGCCCCGCTGATCCGCAACGAGCATGTGCACCTGGCCCCATCGCCCGATGCGCGCCTGGCCCAGCCCGGCGAAAGCGCCATCGATGTCGCCAACCGTGCAGCTGATGCCCTCGAGCAACTGCTGAACGAACGTGATGGCAAAGTCGCGGCGCTGATCATCGAACCGCTGGTGCAGTGTGCCACCGGCATGGCCATGCACGACCCGCACTATCTCAAACGTGCCCGCGCCCTATGCAATCAATATGGCGTGCATCTCATCTGCGATGAAATTGCCGTGGGCTTCGCGCGCACCGGCAGCTTCTTCGCGCACGAACAGGCGGGCATTCGCCCGGATCTGCTCTGTCTTTCGAAGGGCATTACCGGCGGTTACCTGCCACTCTCCGTCGTGCTTTGTACCGATGCGATCTATCAGGCCTTCTGGCACGATGAAACCCGCCGGGGATTTCTGCACTCGCATTCCTATACAGGCAACCCGTTGGCCTGCCGTGCCGCACTGGCCACGCTGGATATTTTTGATACGCACGATGTCCTGGGTGCCAACCGCAGACTGAGTGCACATATCACCCAACGTTTACGAGCGATTGCGCTGCACCCGCGCATTCGCAATTTCCGTCACCGCGGCATGATCTGGGCCGCCGATGTCGACACAGATCTCGCCGACTTTAACCGCCGATTCTTTGCGCAGGCGCTGCAACGTGGTTTGCTCATGCGCCCCATTGGTAACACGATCTATCTGATGCCGCCCTATGTGCTGACCACGACCGAGGCCGACTGGATGGCAGATCAGGCACTGGCCGCGCTGAATGCCACACTGGCCGAAGCCCCTGCAGAACACGCATGACACCGAACGATCTCGATCGCGAGCTGGCAAAGCTGGAGGCCGCCCACCTGAAGCGGGTGCGTCGTACCCCGCAAAACCCTTGCGGCCCGAAGATGGCGCTCGACGGTCGGCAGCTTGTAGCCTTCGCCAGTAACGATTACCTCGGGCTCGCCAACGACCCGGCGCTCAAACAGGGGGCCATCGAAGCGGTTAAGTGCTGGGGCGTGGGCGCAGGCGCATCTCCCCTGGTCAGCGGTCGACTGGGCATCTTTGATGCACTGGAACAGCGCCTGGCCGAATTTGCTCAACGCGACGCCGCCTTGTTCTTTCCTTCCGGATTCCAGGCCAACCTGGGCGTCCTCACCGCGCTGACCGACCGGCACGATGTGATTTTTGCCGACCGGGTGAATCACGCATCGCTGATTGATGGCGCATTGCTCTCGCGTGCTGAACACTGCCGCTATCAGCATGCCGATCTGGCCGATCTGAAACAAAAACTCGAGACGACGCCAGTCACCCCCGGAGGCGCCCGCCTGATCGTGACCGACAGCGTGTTCAGCATGGATGGCGACGAGGCCCCGCTGCGTGATTTGCTCGCACTGGCCGAGCAATACGATGCCTGGCTGATTGTTGACGATGCACACGGTCTGGGCGTGCTCGGCCCACAGGGTCGGGGCAGTATTGCCGATGCGGGTCTGCCGCCACACCCCAACCTGGTCATGATCGGCACCTTGGGCAAAGCCGCCGGCGTTTCCGGTGCTTTTGTGGCGGGTCAGCGCAATGTCATCGAATGGCTCATCCAGCGCGCCCGCAGTTACATCTACACGACCGGCCCCAGCCCGATGATTGCCGGGGCGCTGCTTGCATCGATTGACCGCATCCTTAATGGCGATGACCTTCGGGCGCAATTGCAAAGCCATATTGACCGATTGCGCACAGGGATTGCCCGGTTGAATCTGCCGTTTACGCTCTTGCCCTCACGCACCGGCATTCAGGCGCTGGTGATTGGTGACAATGCCCAAACCCTGCAGATCGCCAACCGCTTGCTAGAACTAGGCTATTGGGTACCGGCCATTCGGCCGCCTACCGTGGCCGTCGGATCAGCGCGACTACGCATCTCGCTCTCGGCAGCACATACCGA
>JBFYKG010000073.1:0-7316 GCA_041311015.1 Rhodocyclaceae bacterium
GCACCCATCGACATGGCTGCCAGCGAGGCAGCGAGAAGCGTCTTCTTGAATTTCATGGTCATATCCTTATAAGAAGAGAGAAAGAGGAGAATTGCTACACACCACATAAAGCAGGGACCGTGCCAAGTTCGGGGTTTTGGGCGCATTAATTCATTAACACTCTGTTTATTAATAGTTTATTTTCCTCGGCTCCCCAGCAATTTCAAGGGCGACAGGGGCTCCTACCGCAAACCCTTGCCCACTTTTCCTATCGCAGCGCACAAATCTTGCTGCACCGATTTGAGGCAATAACCGGCTGATCGTAACTTATCGCACTTTATTGGTGCATCATTCGACGCCGTAGCAAGCACTCAGCCCTGCCACCGATGCCGCAAGCCGCACCCATGCTAGACTCGCCTCAACTTACGTTGCCCAAACAGGTTTGCCTCATGATCAATAACAAAGTCTTTGAAGATTTCACACAAAAGCTCTCGGGCCTGATCGCTAGCAGCCCGGCGGCCGACATCGAAAAAAATGCCCGCGCCATGATGAGCAGTTTTTTCAGCAAGCTGGACTTGGTCACCCGGGAAGAGTTTGATACGCAGGCCCATGTGCTGGCCCGCACCCGCCAGCTGGTCGACCAGCTGACCGCCCGGCTCGACGAGCTGGAAGCCCAGGGCAAGCACAGCAAGTAAGCATGTCGCTGGCGCTCATCCAGACCCGAGCGCTGGATGGCCTGCAGGCACCCCCCGTTGTGGTGGAGGTGCATGTAGCCAACGGGTTACCGGCCTTCAGTCTGGTCGGTCTGGCCGATGCCGAAGTCCGCGAAGCCCGGGACCGGGTTCGTGCGGCTCTATTGAGTTCCGGATTCGAGTTCCCTGCGCGTCGCATCACCGTCAATCTGGCGCCGGCCGATCTGCCCAAGGATTCCGGCCGCTTTGATCTGCCGATCGCGCTGGGTCTATTGGCCGCCTCCGGCCAACTGCCCGCACTCAATCTGCAACACTATGAATTTGCCGGCGAGCTCTCGCTCACCGGAAGCTTACGCCCGGTGCGTGGCGCGCTTGCGCTGGCACTGGCCAGCCGTGATGCGGGTCGTACCCTAATTCTGCCGATGGCATCCGGTGCCGAAGCCGCCCTGGCCGAGGGTGCGTCGGTGCGTGTCGCCGACACGCTACGCGAAGTCTGCGCGCATCTCATGGACGAGGAATCGCTGCCCACGCCGGAGAAGCCAGACCTGGCCCATCTGACAACGTATCCTGATCTGGCCGATGTCAAAGGCCAGGCACAACCCCGACGGGCGCTGGAAATCGCGGCGGCGGGCGGACATGCCTTATTAATGCTCGGCCCACCTGGCACTGGCAAATCCATGCTGGCCACCCGACTGCCGGGTATTTTGCCGCCCCTAGCGGCAGAGGCTGCGCTGGAATCCGCCGGCATTCTTTCGCTCGCCGGTATCTTCAACCCGGAGCGCTTTGGCGAGCGGCCCTGTCGCGCCCCGCACCATAGCGCCTCGCCCGCCGCGGTCATTGGGGGTGGCAGCCAGGCCTTGCCCGGCGAAATTTCGCTGGCCTCGGGCGGCGTGCTATTTCTGGATGAGTTGCCGGAGTTTGACCGGCGCGTCCTTGAATCCTTGCGCGAACCCCTGGAAACCGGCGAGGTTCACATTGCCCGCGCCAACAAACGGGCCAGTTACCCGGCAGCGTTTCAGCTGGTTGCCGCGATGAACCCGTGCCCCTGCGGCTACCAGGGCCACCCGACCCGCGCCTGTCGCTGCACGCCGGAACAGGTCCAACGTTATCGTAACCGACTCTCGGGGCCCTTACTCGATCGCATCGACCTCTGTGTTGAAGTGCCGGCGCTTTCGCCTACCGATCTGGCGCAATCTACGCCCGGCGAAAACTCTGCCGCTGTGCGGGCCCGGGTGATGGCCGCAGCCAACCGCGCACTGCAACGTCAGGGGTGCATCAATGCACGACTGGATGGCAAAGCACTTGAAGCCCATGCCGTGCCCGATGCGGCGGGCCAGGCGCTCCTTAGCCAAGCGGTCGCGCGCCTTGGGCTGTCGGCCAGAGCCTATCATCGCCTGTTGCGCGTTGCCCGTACCATCGCTGATCTGGCCGGCGCCGAACAAATCAGTACAGCACACCTTGCCGAAGCCATCCAGTTCCGGCAACTGACCCATCAGCCATGATCCACCGCAGCACCATCGTTCTACTGTTTGCAAGTTTATGCACAGCGTGTGGCTCTTCGGCCTGGCAGCGGGACAGCACCGCCCGTTCGGTCGGCTGTACGCCCAACGAAGTCAAAGTCACTCGCAATGACTCGGGTGCCTTCGACAACATTCAGAGCTGGTATGCCAGCTGCCGGGGCAAGCAATATCGTTGCGTCTTTGTGCCCGGCGACAAAGGCGGCTGCTACCCCGCAACCCCATCGGCCAGCTGATTACTTGCCGCCGTCTCCCCAGCGGTACTGCCACATCACCCCGTACATGGTGTAGTACTGGGCCTGACTGAAAAAGGCGCCCTCGGTCACGTGAAACTTCACCGCATTATGTTTATTGACCGGCAGGGATAAGGTGGCACCGAAGAGCCAGTTCTCCTGGTTGTTGTTGATTTGGGCGCCATTCACAAAGGTCTGGCCACCCGAGTAATAGGTCACGTCCGTCGAGAGCCAGGCGGTAGAGGGAAAGTAATAAATCAGATGGCCTGTGCCTGAGTAGATCGGATTCTCGGAAAGATTATTGCCGCCGTAAAAATTATTGTTGTCGGAGAAGAAGGTGATATCCCCCGACAATTCATAGCGCCACGGCCCTTTGGCCTTGGAGACCCCCAGGCCAGGCTGGAGAAAGGTACGGTTGGCACCGACGTTGAATAGCTGATTGCTGTTGTACTCCCCCCAGGGCACCACGGCTGACAAATTCACACCGACGATCAGATCCTGCTGGTAGTGCTTGAATTCATCCACCGTCAGTGCCGGTGCACCATACAGGTTGGCCGCCAGCCGAATGATGGGGTCTGTCAGGCCCACCGATGAGCCTGAGATTACCTGGCTGCCCACCGTCGTCTGGCCATGCAGCTGGGCATAAGGCAGGATCACATTGACCTTGCCGGATTGCCCGAACACATCAAAGGTCCGGTTATAAGCCAGGATCTCGGTGTTCATCTGGAACTTGGTCGTGGTGACTTGCGTGAAACCGACCCCGAGAAAGTTGTAATCGATAGGCGCGTTGGAATAAAGCCGGGCCTCAATCTCCTGGCCCACAGCCAGCGAACTGACGCACAAGACCCACAGAAAAATCCACCAGCGATAGAGCGGCACGACTAATCTTTATGCGCCGCGAGGGCAGCCTTGAGTTTGTCACGGACTTTGGTCCGAAGCGCGGGCGGCCCCATCACCTCCACATCCGGCATATGGCGCAGGATATCCATGACCAGTTCGGTTTCTATGCTGTACGGCACATCCAGCTGGTAACTGCCATCCGGTAGCACGCTGCCACGCTGATCTGGGTGCCACTGTTCAGCCGCCACCCAACGGGCACGCGCCGGAGTAAAGCGCAGTTGTGCCCACTGCGTGCGCTCGCCCCCGAAAATGCCATAACCATTCTGCACCCGGCTATCCAGCACCTTCGCAGAAACCTCCTTGGCCGGCTTGTCGAGCAACGCCACATCGCTTAGGGTTTCTACCGCAAAACTCCGCAGATCCTTACGCAAATGGCACCAGGCATCGAGGTACCAGTTACCGCGGTAGAACACCAGGCGTTGCGGCGAGATCTCCCGCGTGGTTTTTTCATCACGCCCGCGATGCCAATGCTGCACTTTCAGGCGCATTCGCTTGAGCAGTGCAGACGCAATCAGTTCAAAGTTTTCAGGTGCCGGAGCACGCTGCCCGGTATGCACAATGCGGATCCGGTCTTCAATGTCTTCCGGCTTGTTTTGCTGGCTACCCAACAGCGCAGACAGGCGCGACTGAAGCGGCGCGATGTGCGGACCAAGCAGACCCGGCTGCACCGTGTTGAGCAACTGCTGCATCATCAACAGCGCATAGATTTCGCTGGCGTTAAACCACAGGCCCGGGAGTTCGTACTTGGGGCCGCCGACCGGCGCCGACCGGTTCTCGCCCGAAGCAAAGCGATAGCCGCCCCCCAGCCGGTCATATACGATGGGGGCATTTAAGCGATCGCGTAGATACTGCAGATCCCGGCGGAGCGTGGCCCGCGACACACCCAACGCATCCTGGATCGCATCAAATGATAGACAGCGCTGCTCATTGAGAAGCTGGTCGATGCGGTAGAAACGTTCCGTGCGGTCCAAAATGTCCCCTCGTTCAGCCTACGCTTGGGCCAAAATCGTTTTACATTTTATCGGATTGGCCCGGATAAATTTCATGGCGCACGCAGCGTTCCCGGGGCCATCGCATCCGGAGTCCGGGAAGGTTGCTGCTACAATGCAGGCCTTCCGAGCATGGCGCTCGTGGTGAAATGGATATCATTCAGCCCTCCGAAGGCTGCGGTACAGGTTCGATTCCTGTCGAGCGCGCCAGTTTGAGCCGTACCCACCCCTCCGCAGTTGGGGGTTTTGCCGTTATACTTTAACCTGTTGATTACCCATTTACTTTTCGCGCACAGGATCGATCATGGCCGACAAGAATTCCAGCAGCAAAATCATGTACCTCTCCATCGCTCTGGCGGTGATTCTGATGGCGGTGGTTGTGCCGTTTTCGATGAGCGGCAAGGGTAAGTCTGATGCCGTCAACAGCGCCGACGATGTCGAATCGCGCATTGCACCGATCGCCAAGATCGAGATGCAAGCCGGCGGTGGGGCCGGTGGCGTCAAGGATGGCAAGACCGTTTACAACACCGTGTGCGCCGGTTGTCATGGCGCAGGCGTGATGGGTGCACCGAAGTTCGGTGACAAGGGTGCCTGGGGTGGTCGTATTGGTCAGGGCATGGCCACGCTGAACGCACACGCCATCAACGGCTTCAAGGGCATGCCGGCTCGTGGCGGCGCCGCCAGCCTATCGGATGACGAAGTCAAAGCCGCTGTACAGTACATGGTGGATGGCTCCAAATAACTGAGCCTGCACGCCACACCAAGGGACGCTACGGCGTCCCTTTTGTTTTGTCGTCGCGCTAGGAGGATATCCCGGGATCAGCCGCCGGTGTCTTTTGCAGCATGGCTTTCAGGAAATCCAGTTTAGCCGTCGAGGTCGATTTGTCAGCCAACTCTTTACTGGCCGAGCTGGATGTTTCACAACCCATTTCTTCGATAAAGCGCGACGGCTCGCACGGCACCAGATCCTTACCCTGGCGCCGTTTTTCACACCAGGTGATATGCAGACTGCGCTGCGCACGCGTAATGCCCACGTACATAAGTCGGCGCTCTTCTTCCAGCTTCTCGGCCTCCTGTGATTCGCGGTGCGGCAAGATGCCTTCTTCCACACCGACCAAGAAAACATGACCGAATTCCAGGCCCTTGGCAGCATGCAGGGTCGAGAGCTGAACGGCATCGTAGCCGTCTTCCTGGTCGCGCCGCTCCAGTAACGACATCAGGGCCATGGTCTGCACAATCTCGGCCAGCGTCTTACCGTCATCATCACTCTTCTTGGTGATCCAGGCGTGGAACTCCTGCACATTGGCCCAGCGCGTTTCAGCAGTACGTGCCTCTTCCTGATCGTAAAGCCAGTTCTCGTAATCGAGTGCCGCCAGCAGATCCGGGAACACATCGGCGGCCGATTCCCGCTGCGCCCGCCACTGGAAGCGGTTGATAAATTCACCAAACTCCCGCAACGGATTGAGCACCCGGGCATTGACCTGAGCGGCGAAGCCCTCTTCGAATAAGGCGGCAAACAACGAGATCTGCCGCTCGGCCGCATACCGGCCCAGGGTCGCCAGCGTCTGGCTGCCAATGCCTCGGCGCGGCGTGGTGGCGGCGCGGATAAACGCCGGATCATCATCATCATTAACCAGCAAGCGCAGGTAGGCCAATAAATCCTTGATTTCCGCCTTGTCGAAGAATGACTGGCCGCCCGAAAGCACATAGGGGATCCGCTGCTGCCGGAGTGCCTGCTCAAAGACGCGGGCCTGGTGGTTGCTGCGATAGAGGATGGCGTAGTCAGAGAACTTAGCACGATGCTCGAAGCGATGCCCCTGCAGCTTCATAATCACGGTCTCGGCTTCGGCCTCACCCTCGGCACAGGCAATGACATTGATGTTGGCACCCGGGCCGTGCTCGGACCACAATGACTTGGCGAACAGCTTGGGGTTATTCTGGATCAGCGTATTGGCCGCGCCCAGAATTTTCCCCGTCGAGCGGTAGTTCTGCTCCAGCTTGATGACTTTCAGCTGCGGGAAATCCTCGGTCAGGCGGCGCAGGTTCTCCACATCGGCACCACGCCAGCCATAAATGGCCTGATCATCATCACCCACCGCCGTAAACGATGCCCGCACACCCGTCAGCTGCTGCAACAGGCGGTACTGGGCGGTGTTGGTATCCTGGTATTCATCGACAAGGATATGGCGGAACTTATCCTGCCACTTCTGCCGGATGTCAGCGTTATCCTGCAGCAACGTCACCGGTAAACGGATCAGATCGTCAAAATCCACCGCCTGATAGGCATGCAGTGCGTTGGCATAATCGATGTACACGCGGGCGGCGAGGGCCTCTTCTTCGTCTTTGGCGTCATCTAACGCCTGCTTTGGACTGATCAGGCCATTCTTCCAGAGCGATATCGTGGTCTGCAGCCAGCGCAGCTTGCCTTTGTCCGTGGTGCCGCTGAGTTCGTTGATGATGCCCAGACAGTCGGCCGAATCGAAAATCGAGAATCCCGGCTTATACCCCAGGGTTTTGGCCTCTTCGCGCACCATGCGCAGACCCAGCGAGTGGAAGGTGGCGATAGTCAGGCCCTTGGGGGCCTTTTCCATACGCTTGCTGATCCGCTCCTGCATCTCCATCGCGGCCTTGTTGGTAAAGGTAATGGCGGCGATCTGCTGCGGCTTGATGTCGCAAGTTTCGATCAGGTGGACGATTTTTTCCGTAATCACCCGCGTCTTGCCCGATCCGGCGCCCGCCAATACCAGCAGCGGGCCATCCAGGTAGTGGATTGCCTCGCGCTGCCGGGGATTGAGCCCCGACGGCGAGAATCCGTCGGTGGCTTTAGCGGTGGCAGGTGCATTGGCAGACATGGCCGCGGATTTTACCGCCCGGGCGAGGTCTGCGCTCGGATCAGCGGGGTGAAATATTTTTTCACGCCACCACGAGAGGCTCACCTGGTGAGACTCTCGTGGTGTGCAATAATCATTCCAATCTCTCAAAAGGAAGTCAGCATGGACGACAACA
>JBFYKG010000074.1:0-7210 GCA_041311015.1 Rhodocyclaceae bacterium
GTGCTGCGGGTGGCTTGGGTAAATCGCTTGCTGATTATCTGGCCGGAGAAGGCTGGCAGCTTATTGTCACCAGCAGAGATCGTGAACGACTCAACGAAGCCTTTGGTGATAGCCATCTCCAGATCTGTGCCGACTGCGCTACCGCAGAAGGTGCCAAAAAAATTATTGATACTGCAAATGAGCAAGGGCTGATTCCACAGGCTTTTGCCCATTGCGTCGGTAATATCAGGCTCGGCGCACTCCACCGGCTCAGCGAAGCCGACTTTCGAGACTCGATCGAAGCCAACCTGACCAGCGCGTTTCATGCCATGGGTGCTTTTGTCGGCAACCTACGCCAGCATAATCTTCCCGGTAGTGCGGTCCTCGTTTCTTCAGTCGCGGCGCAGATTGGCACCCCCAATCATGAGGCAGTCGCTGCTGCCAAGGCGGGGGTGGAGGGCCTGGCACGTGGTACGGCCGCCACGTATGCGCCCTATGGCATCCGGGTGAATGTAGTCGCGCCGGGCATCATGGCGTCTCCAGCGACTGAAAAGATATTGGCAACTGAGGCATTGCGCAGTGCGGCTGCAAGACAGTATCCACTGCCCGGTATCGGGAGTACCGCAGAGCTTGCCGAGCTGATGGCCTGGCTGATGTCGAATCGCAGTGGTCGGGTTACGGCTCAGGTCTGGTCGGTTGATGGCGGCTTTACCGGCATCCGGCCTCTGGTGAAATAGGAGTAAGTATGCGCCAGTCATCAATGCCTACCGCTGTCGGGATGCTGGGTTACGGCGGGTTGATTCCTTTTATTGCCCTTGCGATTCTGGCCAATATCGAGCCATCTCACGGCATCTTGTATCGTGGCGCGTTGTTGCTCTACGCTGCAGTGATCCTGAGCTTCGTTGGCGCGATCCACTGGGGGATGGCGATGATGGTGTCGGATCTGAATGATCAGGATCGTCGCGCGGCCTATGTCTGGAGCGTCATTCCAGCCCTGATGGCATGGGCCACCTATATTCTCTCCCCGGTGGCTGCTGCGCTCGTGCTGGTGCTGGGGTTCCTGCTTCAATATTGGCGTGATGCGATATTTGCCCGCAAGCTTGCATGGCCTATGTGGTACTTGCCGCTGCGCATCCGACTCACCTTGGTAGCAGTCCTGTCACTATTTCTGGGCATTCTATTGCCCTTAATCAGTTAAAAATCTGGGGGAGGTGTTCAAATGCGTTCGATGATCTGGATTCTGTGGCCTGCATTTGTCTCAGCAGCGATTGCGGAAATATGTTTTTTTGCATTTGCAGCACCGCAGGAACTCTACTGGATGGGCGAGCCCGTTAAGTACTCCGCAACAGCGACTTATTCTCTGGGCTTTATATTTTTTTGGTTAATTTGTGCTGGATCAAGCGTTATGACCTATTTGCTTTTGCCCCCGAGGTTCCGGGAGGCGCTTGCACAAAAACCTGAAATACCAAACCCTGAGGCGTAATGATTGCTGTCATTTCAGTCCCCGAATTCAGATACTACGTAGGGCTCTGGGCTTGACCTCATCATTGCAAAAACCATTCCCTCTTTCGCCGGATTGGTGTGGTCTGGACGAGCATGGTTTACGGCAGGCGTTGCTCGAATACTTTACGAGATCTTTCGATACGTATGAGTCGTTGTTCGAGTGTCTGAATGGTGATAAGGGTTTCTATGAGAAACCTATACCGCTTCGCCATCCGCTGATATTTTATTTTGGGCATACGGCAACCTTCTTTGTTAACAAACTACTGATCGCCAAGCTTATTTCGGAGCGGATTAATCCCCGCTTTGAAGCGATCTTTGCGGTGGGTGTTGATGAGATGAGTTGGGATGATCTCAATGACGCCCACTATGACTGGCCGTCGGTTACAGAGGTCAAGGCCTATCGAGACAAAGTGCGCGCCCTGGTAACGCGACTTATTATGGAGTCGCCGTATACCCACCCAATGGGTTGGGATAATCCCTGGTGGGCGATTCTCATGGGCGTTGAGCATGAGCTGATTCATCTGGAAACCTCGTCAGTACTTATACGCCAGCAAAACCTGGAACTCGTGCGGCCACGGCCCGGGTGGGCGCCGGCGCCCGTATCTCCTTGTCCGGTCAATGCAGCGCCCCAAAACACCCTGGTCAATATTCCGGCGGGTTTGGTGAAGCTGGGGAAGGGTAACCCCCACCACAATGCCTGTACGGACCAGGAAGATATGCGTCGGTACGGCTGGGACAATGAGTATGGTCTACATTCGGCCGAGGTAAGCGCCTTCCAGGCCGGTCGTCTACTTGTCTCGAACGCCGAGTTTTTCCCCTTTGTCGAAGCTGGAGGGTATGCAAATCACGCGTACTGGAGTGAGGAGGGGTGGGCCTGGCGTGATTACACCGCTGCCCAGCATCCAACCTTCTGGCATCAGCGTGAATCCGGTTGGGTGCTACGCCTAATGTGCCACGAGGTCGATATGCCATGGCACTGGCCGGTTGAAGTGAACAATCACGAGGCAGCTGCCTTTTGCGCCTGGAAATCTGCTCAGACAGGGCAGAGTTATCGTCTGCCGACCGAAGATGAATGGGCTAGGCTTTACGACATCAGCGACATTTCGCCCGAAACACCTGCCCAGAGAAGGCTCATGGGCGGCTGCAGTTCGGTGCCCGTTGATCAATTCAAACACGGTGATTTCTGTGATGTGGTTGGTAATGTCTGGCAGTGGACATGTACCCCCATTTATCCCTTTACCGGGTTCGAAACACATCCACTGTATGACGACTTCTCAATACCAACTTTTGACGATTGTCATGCCCTCATCAAAGGTGGTAGTTGGGTCTCATGCGGCAACGAGGCGCTTCGCAGTTCGCGCTATGCATTTCGGCGTCATTTTTTCCAGCATGCCGGTTTCCGCTACGTTGTCGGAACGCTGCCGGCACCGCCAGTTGCATCACGCTACGAAGATGACACACTACTCGCGCAATATGCCGAGTTTCATTATGGTCAACGCTACTTTGATGTACCCAACTTTCCTGAAGCCGTTGCACAGGTTGCGCTTGAGGCAACGGAAGGTCAGCCACGGCGTCGCGCCCTTGATATCGGGTGTGCAGTAGGACGCACTAGCTTCGAGCTTGCGCGTGGTGGTTTTGATGATGTGACGGGAATTGATTTCTCTGCACGGTTTATTAACCTTGCCGACGAACTGGTTAACAAGGGGTTGATTCGCTTCGCATTAACGGACGAAGGTGAGCTGCAATCTTTTCGTGAAGTCAGTCTTGCGCAACTCGGGTTGGGCGAGTGTGCGTCACATGTCAGCTTCTTGCAGGGAGATGCCTGTAATCTCAAGGAGTTACACCGCGATTATGATCTGGTGGTTGCTGCTAATCTGATTGATCGGCTCTACGATCCGGTTAAATTCCTTGCTGATATTGGGTCTCGTATTGTCTCCGGTGGTGTGCTTGTTATCGCCTCACCGTACACCTGGCTTGAAGAGCACACCACGAGGTCAAAATGGCTGGGTGGTTACAAAAAAGATGGTGAACGCTATACGACCTATGATGCACTCGTAGCAAATCTCGCGGCCGACTTCGTCCCGCTTGGCCAACCCCGTGATGTTCCGTTCGTTATTCGGGAAACTGCCCGAAAATTCCAGCACACCGTTTCACAGGTGTCCTGCTGGAAACGCCGATAGTGCACATGACGGAATTTAAAAAAAACAATCTCGAGCGGCCAGTCCCCGCCAGTCGCATTTCTAGGTTGTCGCGGTTGGGGGTCATGGCCACTACGGTGGCTGGTGGCATGCTCGCCGAAGGCGCAAGGCGTTTGGCCAGAGGCAGTATTCCGACGGTGTCAGACATGTTGTTAACGCCGGCAAATGCGAGGCGTATTGCCGATGAGTTATCACGGCTTCGGGGTGCCGCGATGAAGGTTGGGCAGTTACTTTCCATGGATGCTGGCGATATTATTCCGCCGGCACTCGCAGATATTCTGGGCCGTTTGCGTAGCGATGCGGTATCAATGCCCATGAGCCAGCTGGTCAACGTTCTTGAGGGGGAGTGGGGCTCGGAATGGAGCCGGAACTTCTCTCGATTTACCTTCACACCAACTGCAGCGGCGTCGATTGGCCAGGTCCATCGTGCCATAACGACCGATGGCATAGATCTGGCCATTAAAGTGCAATACCCCGGTGTCCGTGAAAGTATCGATAGCGATGTCGATAACGTCGCTGCGCTGCTCAGGATTTCAGGGTTGTTGCCATCAACCATCGATATCAAGGAGATCCTCAATGAAGCTAAATCGCAGCTTCATGCTGAGGCAGACTACAAAACAGAACAGTCCTGGCTGGACCGCTATACAGAGAGCCTCGGACTGAATACACACTTCCTGATTCCCAAGCCGTATCCCGAGCTCACAACGCAAAACGTTCTGGCAATGACCTGGGTTGAAGGCGACCCCGTGGAATCATTGGTCAATGAATCTGAGTTCCTGAGAAACGGCGTTTCGGAACAGTTGTTTGAATTGGCGCTCAGAGAGATTTTTGAGTTTGGCGTCCTGCAATCCGATCCCAACTTCGCCAACTACCGCTTTAGCCGGGAAGCCCAGAAACTGGTCCTGCTAGATTTCGGTGCAACCAGAGCATTCCCGAAGGCTATTGCGGCTGGATATCGTGAGCTCATGCTTGGGGCGTTAAGAGGAAATCGGCACGTCATGACCGAGGCTGCTGCGCGTATCGGTTATTTCAGTCATGAAATGACGCCTCAGCAGATTGAATTGGTGATGGATCTTTTTGAATTGGCGTGCGAGCCACTGTGCCACGTGGGTCTCTATGATTTTGGGTCATCTACACTCGCCAAAAGGATGCATGAGACTGGCATGTCACTCGCGATGGATCGTGACTTCTGGCACACGCCACCGATTGATGCACTGTTCTTACACCGCAAATTAGCCGGGATTTATTTGCTAGCGGCACGGTTGAATGCCAAGGTAGATGTACAGGCACTTGCGAGACGTTGGCTGCCTGCTTATAAAGACCCTTCTTAATTGATAGGTTGGAGGCTGGCGCCGAATTGCAGATTGACGCCAGCCATCCAGACTGCAACTTAGCGGTGTGCGTCACCCGGATGGGTTTGCCCATGCATCATTTCGCCATCGGGCATTTGATGCGTGGCTTCAGCCTGGTACCCAAGAAGCGCCGGGTCGGCCATGCCGGCAATCATCGCCAGGTGCGCAAAGACCAGAAACACCGCCACATAAACGGCGTGGTAGCCCAGTTTCTTTTCTTCACTGGCACCCTTGTGAATCAATCCCAGATCCTGCAGGGCAATCAGCACCATCGGAATACCACCGATCAGATAGGTGGAAACAGCAACGACATCAATCACCGTTCGCCATTCGCCTGCCCGGGTAATGGGCACCACGGCGTTGGCCAACAGATAGGCAATGATGCCGATGAAATACACGCCAACCACTACTCCGGCCACACGATTCAGGCTGCGTACCCAGCCATGCAGCTGTCGGGTGTAAAGGATATACAGCTCGGTAATCGCCACTGTTTCGGCGAGCACCACGGGTATCGCCATAAAGATAATCAGGTTCCAGGGCTGGTTGGTCGCCAGCAACTCCATGTAATGAGTCATGTTCATGTTAAATCTCCAAATAGGTTATCGACCTGTGATCAACACAGGTAAAAAATCACACTAATTCAGGAGATTTGTCTGGGTGGGCGGTACAGACCCTCGACCCGGGTCAGTAAGATGAGTGCAGGGTTGGATGCCACAAGCACTGCCGATCCAGCCTGGGGTTGAACAAGATGTGTATTTGCCGGTATACCAACCACGTTAAAACAACAGCCGTGGGCCGCCTGGCTGGTGGTGCCATACGCGCTATCGTGGGCCGTGTCGCAATCAGCCATGGCAGCAGTATGGCAGTCTGCATGATGATCCTGGCTGTGTGCCATTGAAACCGGCGGAACAGCAGATGCGTTGCTCAGCACGGGGGCGAGCAATACACATAGGCCAATCAGAAGCGCGACGAGTTTCTTGCAGCACATGTTTTCATTGTCCGCCCGGCTCAATCAAATATCAATATCCTTAAGATGTTGCTTGTGTGAGGGGAGCTTGCCAAAATCAATCGGATTTGTCCCGAATTTGTCCCAATTCACTTCCAGAGCGCCACGATTGGACGGGGCCAGATCGCGCAAGCCGCTATAATTCAGCCTGTCGTCTCCGTAGTTAAATGGATATAACTTTCCCCTCCTAAGGGAAGATTAGAGGTTCGATTCCTCTCGGGGACGCCACGACTCAATCCACCCGGGAATGCCCCATGAAATACCTCATCTTTGTGATTGTGATCGGGCTGTTGTTCTGGCTTTGGCGTGCCCGTTCGCGTGGCCCGGTGGCCGAGTGCGGCCTGCCAGTGGTGGGCCAGCCGGCGCCGGCCTTCGATCTGCGCGATACCCGTGGGGTGCATCACAAGCTGGCCGATTACCGTGGCCGCTGGCTGGTCGTTTATTTTTATCCCAAAGCCAATACGCCGGGTTGTACGCGGCAGTCGTGCAAGTTCCGGGATGACTGGCACAGTTTTCAGGAAATGGGCGTGGTGCTGGTAGGCATTAGTGCCGATAGCCCGGCGGACAATGCCGCCTTTGCCCTGAAGTTTCATCTGCCGTTTCCGCTGCTCTCCGATACCGGGGGTGCTTTCGCACGACAGTACGGTGCCTGGATGAATCTGGGTATTACCGGTTTTCCCCGCCGCTATACTTACATTATTGATCCGGATGGTCGCATTGCCCGGGTGTATACCGATGTGGCGGTGTCCGAGCACAGCACCGAGGTTGTTGGCGATCTGCGTCGCCTGACCGGGCAGTAATTTATGCCGCTGCTGTCTGTTGCCAACGGTTGCCTGGCCTATGGCGATGTGCCGCTGCTGGATCGTGTGGAGTTCCAGATCGACGCCGGCGAGCGTGTTGCGCTGATTGGCCGTAACGGCACAGGTAAGTCGTCGTTGCTGGCGGCCATTGCCGGGTTGCGGCCGCTGGATGATGGCACCCTCTGGAAAACGCCGGATCTGCGGGTGACCTATGTCGCGCAGGAGCCCGAGTTTGATGCCGGTGCCAGTGTTTTTGATGCCGTCGTCGGCGGCTTGGGCCAGCAGTCCCGCCTGCTGGCCGCGTATCACGATCTGTCGCATCGATTGGGTGACATCCCCGAAGCCGATCGCGCCGCCGCGCTGGATGAACTG
>JBFYKG010000075.1:0-7173 GCA_041311015.1 Rhodocyclaceae bacterium
CCGAACAAAGGTATCCGGGTCGGCATACAACGGATCGCCCAGAATCGGATGACCCAGCGCCATCAGATGCATCCGCAACTGGTGCGATCGTCCGGTATACGGTTCAAGGTCGACCCGGGTCCAGTTCTCAGCCACGTTACGTTCCATCACCGAATAATGGGTCAACGACGGCTTGCCGGTCTCGTAATCAATCTTCTGACGTGGCCGGTTCGGCCAATCGGCAATCAACGGGAAATCGATACTGCCGCTATCGTCTGGCATCAAACCGCTGACGATCGCCACATACCGCTTGTTGACCCGTCGTTCGCGAAACTCCCGACTCAAGCCGCTGGCCATGGCCTGACCCCGCGCCAGCATCATCAGACCCGAGGTCGGCTCATCGAGCCGGTGCACCACAATGGCATCCGGATAGATCGGTTTGAGCCGGCTGATCACACTATCCCATTTTTCAGGGCGTCGCCCCGGTTGCGATAGCAAGCCCGGCGGCTTGCAAATCACAATCAGATCGTCGTCTTGATACAGTATCTGGGGCATCGTTACACGGTTAGAGGGTTGAATGACATATCACCAGACACCCGTTTGGGTGGTATTCTCGGCGCATGAGACTGTACCGTAAAAACCCGCAGCCATCCTCGGCTGTGTGCTATCTGCTGGTTATTCTGGGTTCGATTGCCGCTATAGGCGTTGCCTTGTTCATGCAGCATGGCAAAGGGCTCCAACCTTGCACGATGTGTATCCTCCAGCGCTACGCCTTCATCTGGCTGGGGCTCTGGGCGCTACTGGCGTTGGTCTTGCCCTGGCGACCGTGGCGGGTATTGTCCGTACTTCTTGGCATTCTGGGCGCCCTAGCCGGCGTTGCCGCCGCATTACGTAACCTGTGGGTCATGGCCTATCCGGAGATCCTGTGTGGGCGCGATCCGCTGGAACTGTTCCTCAATGGCCTACCCACAGCCCAGAAGTTACCCGAAGTCTTTGTGGCGTCCGGTCTATGTAGCAGCCCGATCCCTCCCCTCCTCGGCTTACCCCTTCCCGCCTGGTCCCTGATCGGACTTCTGGTTCTGGCTGCTTTGCTGGGGCTGAGCCTGCGGCGTCGCTGACGGTTTATTGGGTTGATCCCAGCCACCACCCAGTGCCTTGACGAGTAACACACTGGCATTAAGGCGCTGCTGGGCTATCTGGATTGATTTCTGCTGGTTGGCCAGCGCCTGATTCACAGCGACCACGACATCCGTATAACCGGCAATACCGGCCTGATAGCGATTGAGGGCGATGACGACACCACGTTCGGCCAGATCCGCCGCTTCATCCTGCACCGAGGCTTCCTTCTCCAGAACGCGCAAAGCAGCCAGCTGGGTCTCGACCTCCTGCAGCGCAGTCAGAACCGTTTGCCGGTAACTCGCAACATTCTCGTCATAGACGCCACGGGCCTGTTCCACATTGGCCGAACGCGCGCCAAAATCAAGTAGCGTCAACGCCAGGCTCGGACCGATGCCCCAGAAGAGAAACGGCGCGGTAAACAGGTTGTTGAAGTTACTGCCGTAGAAACCGATGTTGTTACCCGGGTAGCCAGAGGAATTGAGTGTCAGGCTCGGAAAAAACGCCGCCATCTGGTATCCGATCTGGGCATTGGCCATCGCCATACGCCGCTCTGCGGCCGCGATATCAGGGCGACGCTCCAGCAGATCTGCGGGCAAACCCGTGGGCACGACCGGCACCGTGATATTAGCGCGACCCGGTAGCGGATTGAACGCTACTGAGAAATTCGAGGCCGGTTTGCCAATCAGCGTCGCGATGATGGCTTCCTGTGCGGCGCGATCCTTATCCACGTCGATCAGCTGCGCCTCGACGCTGCGATATTGCATGCCGGCGTTGACCAGATCCTGACGGGCTTTGACGCCCACTTCAAAGGCATTGCGCGTAATTTCAACCGAACGTTTATTCTGTTTGGTGATGTGCTCGAACAGCACCTTAAGCGAATCCAGTGAACGGATCGTGAAATAGGATTGTGCCAACTGCACCTGCATCGAGAGCTTGGCGTTCTCCAGATCGCCCACGCTGGCCACCAGACTGGCATCCTTGGATTCGACATTGCGACGCAGCTTGCCCCAGATATCGGAATCCCAGTTCACGCCCAGCTGGAAGTTCACCATATTGTTCAACTGGCCATCGTTGATCGAGCCATCGGGGTTGACCAGGTTACTCGTCCCCGTGCCCGAACCGGTCCGACCCCCCTGCCCTGAAAATCCGATGGACGGGTACCGTGCGGCATTCGCCCCACCCACCAGCGCTTGTGCCTGACGGACGCGGGCCACGTAAATGGCGACGTTCTGGTTGTTGATGACCACTTCCGACATCAGGCTATCAAGCACCGGATCTCGGTAGATCTTCCACCATTCGCCCTTGGCAACGTCATCCACCGGATCGGCAATCTTCCACTCCGGGGTCGGCTTAAATGCCTCCGCCATCGGCGCATCCGGACGTTTGTAGTCCGGGCCGACATTGCAACCGGTGAGTGTTGCGATCGCCGCACAGACGGCAATCAGCAGGGTGTTCTTCTTCATGAGCTCAACTTACCATTGTTCATGGCCTGCATCAAATCAATGCGGGGCGGTTTGGTGAAGCGGTCCAGCAGCAGGTAGACGACCGGGGTGGTGTACAGCGTCAGTAACTGGCTCAGGATCAGGCCGCCGACAATGGCGATCCCTAGCGGCTGGCGCAATTCGGCGCCCTCCCCGTGGCCGATCGCCAGCGGGATGGCACCGAACAGGGCTGCCATGGTCGTCATCAGGATCGGCCGGAATCGCATCAGGCAGGCCTGATGGATGGCATCGCGCGCCGTGGCTCCGGCTCGTTGTGCATTGATAGCAAAATCCACCATCAGGATCGCGTTCTTTTTAACGATACCGATCAGCAGCACGACGCCGATCAGGGCGATGACGCTGAACTCGACGCCGGTCGCCAGTAGGGCCAGTAAGGCACCCACACCGGCTGATGGCAAGGTCGAGAGGATGGTCAATGGATGGATCAGGCTCTCATAGAGCATGCCGAGCACGATGTAGACCGCAATGATGGCGGCTAGAATGAGTAACGGCTGTGTCCGCAATGAATCCTGGAAGGCCTTGGCATTGCCAGCGAACTTGCCGCGTATCGAGGTGGGCACGCCCAGCTTCTGCATGGTGTTGGCAACGGCCTCGGCTGCATCCGACATCGATGCACCTACCGGCAAATTGAAGGAAATCGTGGCCGCGACAAACGCGCCTTCATGGTTGACCTGTAACGGGGTTTTGGTGGGCTGTATCGTGGCGAATTCCGAGAACGGAATCTGTTTACCGGTTGCTGTCGTCACAAAAATCCGGCGCAGACTATCGGGGGATTCGGTATACGACGCCTCGGCATCCAAGACCACGCGGTACTGGTTCATTGGTCGGTAGATGGTCGACACTTGCCGCTGGCCGAAATAGTTATTTAGCGCCGCGTCGATCATTTTCGGGGTCACGCCCAGCTGGAACGCACGATCGCGATTGATATCCAGCGTCATTTGCAAGCCCTTGTCCTGCTGATCCGTATTGACGTCCACCAGCATTGGCGACTTCATGAGTTCGGCACGGATCTTGGGCTCCCACTCGCGTAATAGCTCCAGATCATCACTCTGTAGCGTGTACTGGAACTGGGCATTGCTCAAGCGCCCCCCGATCCGAACATCCTGAATTGGAATCAGGAAGAGATTCGCCCCGGCTACACTGCCCAGTTGTGGCCGTAAGCGTGCCACGATCTGGTCGGCCGACACCTTACGTTCGCTGAGCGGCTTGAGGGACATAAAGACAATGCCGGAGTTCCGCTGCGAATTACCGGTAAAGCCCGACACATAGTTAACCGCCGGATCCTTCTGGATGATACCGATAAAGGTCGCCAGCTTTTCCTGCATGGCGGTAAAGGAAATCGACTGGTCGGCCTGGATGAACCCGACGATACGGCCGTTATCCTGCTGCGGAAAAAACCCTTTCGGAACAATCTTGTAAAGGTAAATATTAACGCAGATTGTAAACAGCAAAGCTGCGAATGTGATGCGTTTATGATCCAGCGCCCAGCCAATGGACCGGGCATAACCCTGGTAGGCACGATCAAATAGCCGCTGGGCGGCGGCTTTGAATAGAGCTATTCCCCGACCCAGAGAACGGAGCATCGAAACGAGGCGATTCAGTATCCGGTGGGGTAAATCGCTCAGGCCGTTGATACGATCCCGGATCCGCTGGCGCAATCGCTTTTTGCCGGCCACCGGGTGGGCATGATCTTTCAACAGGATGTCGCACATCATCGGCGTGGCGGTCAGGGAAATCACCATGGAAATCAGGATCGATACCGACAGCGTCACGGCAAACTCGCGGAACAGTCGGCCAACAATGCCGCCCATCAGCAGAATGGGCAGAAACACCGCAATCAGTGAGAGCGAGATCGAAACAACCGTAAAACTGACCTCCCCTGCCCCTTTGAGGACTGCCTTGCGCAGCGGCAAGCCAGCCTCGCGATAGCGCGAGATATTCTCGAGTACCACGATGGCATCGTCGACCACAAAACCTGTGGCAATCGTCAGCGCCATCATGCTGAAGCTATCCAGGCTGTAATCGAGCAGGTACATGGCGCCAAAGGTGCCGATCAGCGAAATCGGCACGACCAGACCGGGGATGAGCGTGGCCTTGGCATCCTTGAGGAATAGGTACACCACCAGCACCACCAGAATGACCGAGAGCAGCAACGAGCGTTCGACTTCTTTTAGCGCTGCCAGAATGGTGGGCGAGCGGTCCATGACCGAGAACAGGTCAATCGCTGACGGAATCGCTGCCTGCAATTGTGGCAGGACATCCTTGACCCGGTTAATCGTGTCGATGATGTTGGCGCCGGGTTGACGGTACAGGATGACAATGACCGATTGCTTGCCCATGGTCATGCCGATATTGCGCAGATCCTGGACTGAATCGGTCACGCTGGCGATATCTTCAAGTCGCACAGGTGCCCCATTACGCCAGGCCACAATCACCGGCTTATAGTCGGCGGCGGTTTTGCTCTGGTCATTGGCGCGGATCTGCCAGCGCCGACGGTCATCTTCCAGGGCGCCCTTGGGCAGATACGGGTTGGCGCGGGTGATCGCGGTCCGCACTTCTTCGTCGCTGATCTTCAGCGATGACAGCATTGCCGGATTGACCGAAATACGCACAGCGGGTGCCGAGCTGCCACCCACCACGACCTGGCCAATCCCCTGAATCTGCGATAAACGCTGCGCAATAATGGTGTCGGCCGAATCGTAGATCTGATCCATCGTCATCGTGCCGGACGTCATGGCCAGCACCATGATCGGTGAATCACCGGGGTTCATCTTCCGGTAAGTCGGATTCGAAGGCAGACCGGTCGGCAGCAAGGCGCGTGAAGCGGCAATGGCCGCCTGCACATCGCGGGCTGCGCCATCGATGTTGCGATCCAGATCAAATTGCAGCGTGATATTGGTTGAACCCAGATTACTGGCCGAGGTCATCTCCGTAATGCCGGCAATCCGGGTCAGCGAACGTTCAAGTGGGGTCGCGACCGTTGCCGCCATCGTTTCCGGGCTGGCACCAGGCAACTTGGCATTCACCGACAGTGTCGGAAAATCCACCTGTGGCAGTGGTGCAACCGGTAGCTGGAAAAAAGCCAGTACACCCGACAACGTGATGGCAACCAGCAGCAGCGTTGTGGCAATCGGGCGTTGTACGAACAGACGCGCCAGATTCACGTATCGATCCCGCCCCGATCCGGTGCTGCGTTCAGGTTCCAGCCGGTCCGGCGTTTGACGCGGGCCGCCAGCCGATCAAAGTACAGATAGATCACCGGCGTGGTGAATAGCGTCAGCACCTGGCTCACCATCAGCCCGCCGACCATCGCAATGCCCAGCGGTTGACGTAACTCACTCCCGATGCCGCTACTGAGCATGAGGGGTACGGCGCCAAACAACGCCGCCATGGTCGTCATCAGAATCGGACGGAAACGCAGCAGGCAGGCTTGATAGATGGCTTCCCGGGGTGACTTGCCCTGCGTCCGCTCGGCTTCGAGCGCAAAGTCGATCATCATGATCGCGTTCTTCTTGACGATGCCGATCAGCAGAATGATGCCAATGATGCCAATAATACCCAGGTCGTTACCGCTGATCAGGAGCGCCAACAAGGCACCTACGCCGGCCGACGGCAACGTCGACAGAATCGTTACCGGATGGATGAAGCTCTCGTACAGCACCCCGAGCACGATGTACATCGTGACGATCGCAGCGATGATCAGCAGCACCGTATTACTCAACGAGGATTCAAAGGCCTGAGCCGCCCCCTGGAAGTGGGTGCGGATGCTTGCCGGGATACCAATTGACTTCTGAGTCTTGCGTACCACATCCACCGCATCCCCGAGCGAAACACCACGCGCCAGATTGAACGAGATCGTCGCCGACGGGAACTGGTTCAGATGGTTGATCGCCAGAAAGGTGGTCGACTCCACAACGCGGGCCAGCACCGACATCGGCACCTGCTTACCGCTGAGCGAAGGCACATACAGCTGATCCAGAGACTGGGGCGTCAGACTGAAATCAGGCGCTACATTCAGCACGACGCGGTATTGATTCGTCTGGGTATAAATGGTCGAAATCAGCCGCTGGCCATAGGCGCTGTAGAGCGCGTTATCGATGGCATCAATGGTCACCCCCAGGCGTCCTGCCGTGTCGCGATCGATCTCGATATAGGCCTGTAATCCCTTGTTCTGCAGATCCGAGGCCACATCGGCGAGCTTGCGTGATTTGCGCAGCTGCTCGACAAGCGACTCCGTCACGCGGACCAGCTCGACTTCATCAGGGCCTTCAATCGAAAACTGGAAGCGGGTTTTACTGACCCGGTCTTCAATCGTCAGATCCTGGATGGGCTGCATATAAAGCTGAATCCCGGGAATCCCGGCGACACGTTCCTGGATATTGCGAATCACCGCTTCGACCCGATGACTACGATCTTCCAGCGGCTTCAGGTTGATCTGGATGCGTCCGGTGTTCAAGGTCGGATTGGTGCCGTCGACGCCGATAAACGACGACAAACTGGCCACATCCGGGTCCTTCAGAATCGCCTCGGCGACCGCTTGCTGACGCTCTGACATGGCGGCAAAGGATACGGA
>JBFYKG010000076.1:0-6947 GCA_041311015.1 Rhodocyclaceae bacterium
CACCCGCGATGAAGCCAACGATCGGCTTCTTCATGTTGTCTTTGCACCAGCGAGCGGCTTCAGCTTCGTCCGGACCACCGATTTCGCCAATCATGATGACAGCGTCGGTATCAGGATCATCATTGAACATCTTCATGATGTCGATGTGCTTCAGGCCATTAATGGGGTCGCCACCAATACCCACAGCGGTCGACTGACCCAGACCCAGTTCGGTCAGCTGACCGACGGCTTCGTAAGTCAGCGTGCCCGAACGGGACACAACGCCGATACGACCCTTTTTGTGGATATGGCCCGGCATGATGCCGATCTTGATTTCGTCCGGGGTGATGAGACCTGGGCAGTTCGGGCCGAGAAGCAGCGTCTTCTTGCCGCCCTTGGCTTCTTTTTCTTTCATCTTGTTACGCAGAATCAGCATGTCGCGGACGGGGATACCTTCCGTGATACAGATGGCCAGATCCAGGTCGGCTTCAACGGCTTCCCAGATGGCAGCAGCAGCACCCGGGGGCGGCACGTAGATGACCGACACGGTGGCGCCGGTATCTGCAGCGGCTTCCTTGACGGTACCGTAGATGGGCACGTCGAGGATCTTCTCGCCGGCTTTCTTCGGGTTAACGCCAGCAACGAAGCAGTTCTTGCCGTTTGCGTATTCGATACACTTTTCGGTGTGGAACTGACCGGTCTTGCCGGTGATGCCCTGGGTGATGACTTTGGTGTCTTTGTTAATCAGGATAGACATTCAATGCTCCTTACTTGACCGCAGCAACGATCTTGGTGGCGGCTTCGGCCATGGAATCGGCAGAGATAATCGGCAGGCCTGAATCCTTGAGGATTTGCTTGCCCAGATCTTCGTTGGTGCCCTTCATGCGAACAACCAGCGGTACCGACAGCTTGGTTTCCTTGGCTGCTGCAACCACACCGGTAGCGATGGTGTCGCAACGCATGATGCCGCCGAAGATGTTGACCAGAATGCCCTTAACTTTCGGGTTCTTGAGCATGATCTTGAAGGCTTCGGTCACCTTCTCGGTCGTGGCACCGCCGCCGACGTCGAGGAAGTTGGCCGGCTCGGCGCCGAACAGCTTGATGGTGTCCATGGTGGCCATGGCCAGACCGGCACCGTTGACCAGACAGCCGATGTTGCCGTCGAGCGAGATGTAGGCCAGGTCGAACTTCGATGCTTCGACTTCGTCGGCATCTTCTTCGTCCAGGTCGCGCAGTTCCACGATTTCCGGGTGGCGATACATGGCATTGGAGTCAAAGTTGAACTTGGAGTCCAGTGCAATGATGTTGCCCTTGCTATCGCAGTTCAGCGGGTTGATTTCCACCAGCGATGCATCGGTTTCCATGTAGCACTTGTAGAGCTTTTGCAGCACATCGGCAGCCTGATCGGCAGAGGCTCCAGTCAGACCCACGGCATTGGCGATCTTAAGCGCCTGCGCCTGGCCCAGACCGGTCAGCGGATCAACCAGCTCGGTCACGATCTTCTCGGGCGTCTTGTGAGCAACTTCTTCAATATCCATGCCGCCTTCGCTCGAAGCGATCACAGCCACCTTCTGGCTGGCGCGATCGGTCACGATGGAAACATAGTATTCCTTCTTGATATCAGCGCCATCTTCGATATAGATGCGACGCACTTCTTGGCCTTCAGGGCCAGTCTGGTGCGTTTTGAGCTGCATACCCAGAATCTGTTCGGCCAGTTCTTTGACTTGCTCGATCGACTTGGCGACTTTAACGCCACCGCCCTTACCGCGACCACCGGCGTGGATCTGAGCCTTGACAACCCACACGGGTCCGCCCAGCTTCTCGGCGGCTGCAACCGCCTCTTCCACCGTGAACGCCGCAATGCCACGCGGGACCGGCACACCAAATTGACGCAAGATCTCCTTGCCTTGGTACTCATGAATCTTCATGCGTTTTCCTTGCCTATTATGGTTACGAAGATCAGACGGATAACTCCCCCACCCGCCCGATTAAGAACGTATAAAACCTGTTTTGCCGAACGATGACACACGCGCTACGCCCATTTGGACCGAGCGTGATGCTCCAATCGGATTCGATGATTCTAGCACGCAGGCGACCAAGCGAACCGCCTAAAATTCATAATTATGGTGATCGGTAACGCGCGTCACGGCATAACGGAAATGCCTGATTTTTAGGCAATCAGACTGGACTATCGACCTCGACGTAGTCGACGGCGACACCAAAGTGGGCCGCAATTTCCACGCCCAGCGCCTGCACCCCGAAACGCTCGGTCGCATGGTGCCCCGCAGCAAAGTACGCAACGCCCGTTTCACGTGCCAGATGCACCATGGGTTCCGATACCTCACCGGTCACAAAAGCATCGGCGCCGGCGCTGATGGCCGCCTCAAAGTAACTCTGCGCGCCCCCCGTGCACCAGGCCAGGCGCCGGACCGGCTGATCCGCTGACTCGGCCAGCACCAGCGGTGCCCGGCCCAAGGCCCGACCGAGATCGACCGTCAGGCTAGCCACCGTGCTACCAGCCGCCGGCTCGCCAATACAACCCAGATTTTGCTCACCGAAGACCCCCGTCTGACGCCAGCCAGCCGCTTGGGCCAGACCCGCATTGTTGCCCAGCGTCGGGTGCGCATCCAGCGGCAAGTGGTAGGCATAGAGGTTGATGTCGTGCGACAGCAGTGTCTTCAGCCGATTGCGTTTGATGCCCGTCACCGCCCCGCTCTCGCCGCGCCAGAACCAGCCGTGATGCACCAGAATTGCGTCCGCGCGTTCTGCAACGGCCAGATCGAGCAACGCCTGATTCGCGGTCACCCCGCAGATGACCCGCGTAATTTGGCTGCGTCCTTCCACTTGCAAACCGTTTGGGCAATAATCCTTGAAGGTTTCCGGTTTGAGGAGTTCGTCCAAGTAGCGCGTCAGCGCATCGCGAGCAACAGAAGCCATAGGGGTTTCCTGAGTGTGTTTACGTGGAGTGTAATGCATGTGCCAGCTGCTCGGCATGAGTTGTAACGTACCAACCGATATCTGCTTTTCGTTCAGCGGATTTGCCAGACGTGGTGGCGGCACGGATGTGCATCGGGACGGCTGGGGTATTGGCTTCTTTGAGGGCGATGATGGGCGCGGTTGCCGCGTTTTTCTCGACCCGTCACCCTCGATCCAATCGCCGATCGCCAGCCTAGTCAGGGATTTTCCGATCCACTCGATGAATGTGGTGGCGCACATCCGTAAAGCCACCCAGGGCGATATCTGCCTACAGAACACGCACCCTTTCCAGCGCGAACTGTGGGGCCGCTACTGGGTTTTCGCGCACAACGGCAACTTGGTCGATTTCGATCCGGCACTATCCGGCCGCTATCTGCCCGTTGGCACGACCGATAGCGAGCGCGCCTTCTGCTTTCTGCTCGATACCCTGGCGCAGCGTTTCGGCGCGACCGCGCCAAGCTATGAGCATCTGATGGATACCATGGCCGAGGTCGCCGCTGCGTTGCGCGCCCACGGGCCGGCTAACTTTCTGTTGTCCAATGGGCGCTGGCTAATCGCCCACTGCTCGACCGACCTGCATTACATCGTACGGCGCGCACCCTTTAATCAGGCACACCTGAAGGATGAAGACGTTTCGATTGATTTCAGCGAAGTGACGACCGAAACGGATTGCGTCACGGTGATTGCCACCACGCCGCTGACCGACAATGAAACCTGGACACGCATGGCGCCCGGTACCCTGATCCTGTTCCGACAGGGCGAACCCGTCGAGCTTCGTCAGGCTGCCTGATCAACCTCGGGCCGCGGCACCGGTTTGACGAACTGGGCCAGCACAATGCCCAACTCGTATAAGAGCCAGAGCGGCACGGCCAGCAGCACCTGAGACATCACGTCCGGCGGTGTAAAAATGGCACCGATCACAAAGGCACCAACAATCACATACGGCCGCCAGGCACGGAGCTTTTCCAGCGACACGATCCCCATCCGGACCAGCACAATCACTACCACCGGTACCTCAAAGGTAATGCCGAATGCCAGGAATGTGGTGAGCACGAATGAAAGGTACTTGTCGATATCGGTCATCCAGGCAACGCCTTCCGGCGCCACGGCGACCATGAAACCGAAGACCGACGGGAAAACCACAAAATAGGCAAAGGCCATACCCGCGGCAAATAGCCCGAGCGAAGCCAGCATCAGCGGCACTGCCAGCGACTTCTCGTGCTGATACAACCCCGGGGCAATAAAGGCCCAGACCTGCCAGAGCACCACCGGCAGCGCAACCAGAAATGCCAGCATCAGTGTCACTTTGACCGGCACCAGAAATACACCGACCACGTCGGTGGCGATCATCTGCCCCCCCTGCGGCAGCGAAGCAATCATCGGCTCGGCCAGCAGGGCGTACCACTCGCGCGACCACGGAAACAGCACTACAAAAACCACGAGCACGGCGAGTGCTGCACGAATCAGACGGGTACGCAATTCGACCAGATGTTCGATCAGGGTGCCATGCAGGCCCTCACCCTCTACCGGACCCTCAAGCTGAGGTGCCGGATCGGCATCAACCGACTTTTTCTTCAGAAATTTGGGGAAACGAATCATGGTCAGAAAAGTCGATACTGGTCATCGTCCGGCTTGGTGGCCACGACTGTCTCAGACTTCGGCGCGGCTGATGCGGCCTGCACTTCGGTTGGGGCGGGCGGCATTGCCGGGGGTTTCCGGGTCACGCGTGGCTTACGCACTTTGGGCGCGCCCACTGCATCGGGTTCCAAAGGGGCGGGCGTCGATGGCGCTGCCTCTCCCTGTTCCAGCCGCTCAACCTGCGTCCGGAGATCATCCAGGCCCTGCTGGGCCTCCTCAAGCGAGGTAGACAGCATGTCTTCGCGCGGCTTCACGTCCTGCTGCAACGATTCTTCAACTGCCTTCATCGAAGCCTGCATCGACTGCACCGTGGTTTCCATCTCCTGCTGGAGCCGCCGTATCTCCTCAAACTCGACTTCACGGTTGAAATCGCGTTTGACGTCGTTCACATAGCGCTGCAGGCGCCCGGCAAACTGACCGATATTGCGGGCAACCCCGGGCAGTCGCTCAGGGCCGATGACGACCAGCGCAACCACGGCTACGAGCAGGATTTCGGAAAACCCGATATCAAACATAGATATTTAACCAAACACGCCACGCCACATTTCAACCCTGCACACCCCGGGGTGGCCGGCATTGCAAGAGCGCAGGCAGATTACTGTTTGGTGGCCTGGCCTTCGATCGTGCGACCCTCTGTCGGCGTCGCCGACGGGGTCGGTGGTGTTGCGGCTGCCTCACCATCTTTCAGGCCTTCCTTGAAGCCCTTGACGGCACCCCCCAGGTCCTGACCGACGTTACGCAGCTTCTTGGTACCAAAAATTAGCAGAATGATGACCAGAACAATCAACCAATGCCAGATACTGAATGAACCCATGTTCTTAACTCCCTGCGTTTTAATTCGTTAGTTCGTTATATTAGGCCTGACGCTTGAGCATCGGCCCGACCGGTTGGTCGCCTCCCACCACATGTGCATGTAGGTGGGGAACTTCCTGACAGCCAATTTCCCCGTTGTTAATGATGACACGGAAACCGCCCGGGCTACCGGCTTCGACGGCCAGTTTGTGGGCAACCGCCAGCATCCGGCCTAGGGCCGGCTCGTCCGCGGCCGAGGCATGCTGAAGCGAGGTCAGATGATGCTTGGGAATCACCAGTATATGCACCTGACGCTGCGGGTTGATGTCGTGAAACGCATAAACCAGCTCGTCCTCGTAAATCTTCTTTGACGGAATATCGCCGGCGACGATTTTGCAGAAGAGGCAATTGTGACTCATATCGGTAGTTCCTCAGGCGGTGCGCGAACGCTTCTCGTCGATCCCGGAAATGCCTTCCCGACGATGCAGCTCCTGCAGAATATCGTCAGCCGACAGATCAAAGAAGGCCATCAACACCAGGATGTGATACACCACGTCTGTGGCCTCGTTGACGATCGGCAGACGCTTACCGTCTTTGGCCGCCATGATCAGCTCGGCAGATTCCTCACCGATCTTCTTCAGGATGGCGTCGGGGCCCTTGGCAAACAGGGCAGCGGTATACGACGTCGTCGGGTCTGCATTGCGGCGGGCAAGCAGGGTCTCGCTTAGACGGTTCAAGACTTCCAGGGTTCCGGCTTTCATTGATAGATATCCTTCGGGTCTTTCAAGATGGGCTCGACAGGAGACCAGTGCTCGCCAATCAACGCATTGAAGAAGCAGGTTGACCGTCCGGTATGGCAGGCAATCCCACCCTGCTGCTCTACCAGCATGAGAATGGCATCGCCATCACAGTCGGTCCGGATCCCACGCACAAGTTGTTCATGGCCCGATTCCTCGCCTTTGCGCCACAGGCGCTGACGCGACCGGGACCAGTATACCGCCCGGCCGGTTTCTACCGTCTGCAGTAACGATTCGCGGTTCATCCAGGCCTGCATCAGGATCACACCGGTTTCAATATCCTGGGCGACTGCCGGAATCAGGCCGTCCTCGTTGAAGCGCAGGGCGTCCAGCCAGTTCAGTTCGGGGTTCAGATCCTGACTCATCTCACATCCGCACGGGGATGCCCCGTTCCTTCATGTAGGACTTGGCCTCTTGCACCGTGTGCTGACCAAAATGAAAAATCGACGCGGCCAGAACCGCCGAGGCGTGGCCCTCGCTCACCCCATCTGCCAGATGGGCGAGCGATCCGACACCACCGCTGGCAATCACCGGTACCGGTACGGCATCCGATACCGCACGGGTCAGCGCCAGATCAAAACCTTCACAGGTCCCATCTCGGTCCATACTGGTCAGCAGAATTTCGCCGGCACCATAGTCGGCCATCTTGCAGGCCCAGGCAATCACATCTAGGCCGGTGGCCTTGCGCCCACCATGGGTAAACACTTCCCAGCGGCCAGGCGAAACCTGCTTGGCATCAATGGCCACCACAATGCATTGCGAGCC
>JBFYKG010000077.1:0-6863 GCA_041311015.1 Rhodocyclaceae bacterium
CTATCAGTACCTGCTGCCGACGCTCGACCGTATGGTCAACGCCGGCGTGGCCGTACTGATCATAGGCAGCCCGCTTGTTCGGTTCGCTGAGAATTTCGTAGGCTTCTTTGACTTCCTTGAACTGCGCTTCGGCAGACTTGTCGTCCGGATTACGGTCCGGGTGAAATTTCATGGCGAGGCGACGATACGCCTTTTTGAGGTCGTCATCGGAGGCGCCTTTGTTAACCCCCAGCACTTCGTAGTAATCGCGTTTCGACATGGCAGTCCAGCTTTATGTGTTCTGTTCAGTTAATGCAAAAGGGGGCAAGGTGTCCCTTGCCCCCATTGGATCGATGATCCGGTGTTACTTCTTGTCTTTCACTTCGGTGAACTCGGCGTCCACTACATCGCCTTCCGGCTGATTGCCGGCATCGGCTTGGGCACCAGCGCCCGGTGCGGCACCTGCGTCACCTTGTGCGCCGGCCAGCTGGGCCAGAGCCTGCGACGCCTGCATCAGCGCTTCGGCCTTTTTCTCGATCTCGGCCTTGTCGGAGCCGCGGACAGCGTCTTCGACTTCCTTAGCAGCGGCTTCGATCTTGGCCTTTTCATCAGCTGGGACCTTGTCGCCCAGTTCGGTCAGCATCTTGCGAACGCTGTGAACGGCGGCATCACCACCATTACGGGCGTCAGCCAGTTCACGCGCCTTGTGGTCTTCGGCCGCATTGGCTTCAGCGTCCTTGACCATGCGCTGGATTTCTTCTTCCGAGAGACCGGTGTTGGCCTTGATGGTGATCTTGTTTTCCTTGCCGGTCTGCTTGTCTTTAGCCGAGACGTGCAGGATGCCGTTGGCGTCGATATCGAAGGTAACTTCGATCTGCGGCGTGCCGCGTGCAGCAGCCGGAATGCCTTCCAGATTGAACTGACCCAGGCTCTTGTTGCCGGTCGCCATCTCACGCTCGCCTTGCAGCACGTGGATGGTGACAGCCGACTGGTTGTCGTCGGCGGTCGAGAAGACCTGGCTGGCCTTGGTCGGGATCGTGGTGTTTTTCGGGATCAGCTTGGTCATCACGCCACCCAGGGTTTCGATACCCAGGGTGAGCGGGGTGACGTCGAGCAGCAGGACGTCTTTAACGTCGCCTTGCAGCACGCCGCCCTGAACGGCAGCGCCGACAGCCACAGCTTCATCCGGGTTGACGTCTTTGCGCGGCTCTTTGCCGAAGAATTCCTTGACCTTGTCTTGCACTTTGGGCATGCGGCTCATGCCGCCGACCAGAATGACGTCGCTGATGTCGGAAGCCGAGCAACCGGCGTCCTTGAGGGCGGTGGCGCAAGGCGCAATGGTGCGTTCGATCAGATCATCGACCAGGCTTTCGAACTTGGCGCGTGTGATCTTCATGGTCAGGTGCTTCGGACCGCTGGCATCGGCCGTGATGTACGGCAGATTGATTTCGGTCTGCTGGGCTGAAGATAGTTCGATCTTGGCCTTTTCAGCGGCTTCTTTCAGGCGCTGCAGGGCCAGCACGTCGTTCTTGAGATCGGCACCGGATTCCTTCTTGAATTCGGTGACGATGTAGTCGATCAGGCGTTGGTCAAAGTCTTCACCACCCAGAAAGGTGTCGCCGTTGGTCGACAGCACTTCGAACTGGTGCTCACCGTCGATCTCCGAGATGTCGATGATCGAGATATCAAAGGTACCGCCGCCGAGGTCGAATACAGCAATCTTGCGATCGCCTTCCTTCTTGTCCAGGCCAAAGGCTAGGGCAGCAGCAGTCGGTTCGTTGATGATGCGTTTGACGTCCAGACCGGCGATGCGGCCGGCATCCTTGGTCGCTTGACGCTGGCTGTCGTTGAAGTAGGCCGGTACCGTGATCACGGCTTCGGTCACTTCTTCACCCAGATAGTCTTCGGCGGCCTTCTTCATTTTGCGCAGCACTTCAGCCGACACCTGTTGCGGGGCCATCTTCTTGTCGCTCAGGACCTCAACCCAGGCGTCACCATTGTCGGCCTTGGTGATCTTGAACGGCATCAGGCTGATGTCTTTCTGGACTTCCTTGTCTTCGAAGCGGCGACCGATCAGACGCTTGATGGCGTAAAGGGTGTTCTTCGGGTTGGTGACGGCCTGACGCTTGGCCGGTGCGCCAACGAGGACTTCGCCGTCGTTGGTGTACGCAATGATCGACGGGGTGGTGCGGGCGCCTTCTGCGTTTTCAATGACCTTCGGCGCGCCGTTTTCCATGACGGAAACGCATGAGTTGGTGGTGCCGAGGTCAATACCGATAATTTTTCCCATGGATGTGGATCCTTGTGATTTTCTAAGTGGTTGATTGGTTGGGTAAAACCTGACGATTTCTCAGTGCCTTACCGGACATGACGGCTAGATGGGGCCGCCGTGTCGGTTTTCAAGTGCCGGGATGGTGAATTAGCCGTTGGCCACCGTCACCATGGCCGGGCGCAGGACCCGATCTGACAGTTGGTAGCCCTTTTGCAGGACATTGACCACGGTATTGCCCGGCTGATCGGCATCGACCATGGCAATGGCCTGATGCTGGTTCGGGTCAAACTTGTCGCCGGTGGCCGGGTTTTCGACTTTCATGCCTGATCGTTCAAAAGCTGCCAGCAGCTGCTTCTGGGTAAGTTCTACCCCCGAGCGAAGCGTGGCAGCATCGGCCGCGGTGTCGGCCAGAGCGGCATCGAGGCTATCGCTAACCGCGATGAGCTCGCGCGCGAATTTTTCAACGGCAAACTTGTGGGCTTTGCTGACGTCTTCCGCCGCGCGCCGGCGCATGTTTTCGCCTTCGGCCTTGGCGCGTAGATAAGCGTCCTGTAGTTCGGCAACCTTCACTTCGGCAGCGGCGAGCAGTGCTTCCGGGGTGTCCTCCGGGGCGCCGGATGCCTCTGGTATTGCCTGGCTGGCGGCGGTGTCTTCGGAGATTGGGTCCTGATGTTGTTCGGTCATATGGGTTGCGTTCCGTGGGCGGCTTTTAAAGAAGAATTGAATAGCCAGTTGGGGGCGGGCAGCGCGTTATTCAAGTGCGCCCAGCGACTTGGCCCGTGCGGCCTGCCGGGACAATGCATCGGCGTTAGGTGCACGCAGGGGCCAGCCGGCCAGATGGCGTTCGGTCAATGTGGTCAGTGCGTTGATCCAGGAGGCATTCTCGTTCAGGCAGTTCAGATAGTGGAAGTGTGCGCCACCTGCAGTCAGGAATGCGCTCCGGACTTCCATGTTGATTTCTTCCAGTGTCTCCAGGCAGTCGGCCACGAACCCCGGGCACAGGATATCGACCCGTTTGACGCCGTGCTTGGCCAGATCGATGAGGGTTGGTTCGGTGTAGGGCTCCAGCCACTTGGCCTTACCAAAACGTGACTGGAAGGTAGTGATGACGGATTCGGGGGGCAAGTCCAGCGCTTCGGCCACCAGGCGCGCGGTCTTGTGGCACTCGCAGAAATACGGGTCACCCAGTTTGAGGTTGCGTTCCGGCAGGCCATGAAAGCTCATGACGAGGCGATACCCGGGGTCGGGCAATGCCGGCGGCGGATTGGATTGCCAATGTGCCCTTATCTTATCGGCCACAGCATTGATATAGCCTTGATCGTCGGCGAAATTGCGGACATAACGCAATTCTGGCTGGTTGCGTAGCCCGGTCAGCCATTCGAGCGCCTGATCAATGGCTGTTCCCGTGGTGCTGGCCGAATATTGCGGATACATGGGCAATAACAGGATGCGGGTGGCGTTCTGTGCGCGTAAACCCTCCAGGATAGCCGGGATACTGCGTGGGCCGTTGCCGGCATAGCGCATAGCCCAAGTGACGATCAGGTCATGGCCTCGCTGCCGTAGGGTGTCGGCCAGGAGTCGGGTCTGGGCCTCGGTATGCACGAGCAGCGGCGAGCCGGCATCGGTCCAGATCGTGGCGTATTTGGCCGCGGACTTTTTCGGACGTACACGCAGGATGATGCCGTGCAGAATGGCAAGCCAGATCGGGCGCGGAATCTCGACGACACGCGGGTCACCCAGAAATTCGGCCAGGTAACGACGAACGGCGTTGGCGGTTGGCGCCTCCGGGGTGCCAAGATTAACCAGAACCACGGCGGTACGGGGCGGCGTGTCATGACGCCAGGCAACAGGTTGTTTGTTCATGAGAACTCCGGTTTGTAAGAGCGCCGCTAAAACTCAGTGCGCCTGCTCACTGAGTGCGCTGGATAATAGTCGGGCGGTAATGTCGACAATGGGGATTACCCGGTCGTAAGCCATGCGGGTGGGGCCGATCACGCCAACGGATCCGACGACTTCGCCTTCCACCTGATACGGTGCGGTGACCACGCTGCATTCGTCAAGCGTAGCAATGCCGGATTCCTGGCCGATGTAGAGGCGTACGCCGGCGGCCTGTTGTGAAAGATCCAGCAGACGAACCAGTGCGGTTCGTTGCTCGAAGAGATCAAACAGCTCACGCAAGCGGCGCATGTTCGAGCTGAGGTCGTCGACATCGAGCAGGTTCTTTTCGCCGGAAATGATGGTTTCGGATTCACGTGGCATCAGGGCTTCGCTGCTTGCCGTTAGCGCAGCCGTCATTAAGGCCTGCATGTCGGCACGAATCCGGGTCAGCTCATCATGAACGCGGTGACGCATCTGCTCGAGTTCCAGACCGACGAAGTTCTGGTTCAGCGTGTTGGCCGCCTCGATCAATTCGCTGGCACTGTAGGGGCGATCCGTGGTCAGGATACGGTTCTGTACGTTGCCGTCGCTGGTCACCAGCACCAGCAGGACGCGTTTTTCTGACAGGGCAATAAATTCGACCTGCCGGATGCGTGTGCTGGTATGGCGCGGTGCAATGACGATGCCGGCAAATCGGGTTAGGTCTGACAATAGGCGTGATGCGTGGCTGATGATTTGCCCGGGCTGCTGCCGGGCCCCGGCGAGTTCGGAGAGGATGCGCGCCTGGTCAACCTGCTCCAGCGGTTGCATGGTGAGCAACGAGTCGACGAAGAAACGATAGCCGCGCGGGGTCGGGATGCGGCCCGCCGAGGTGTGTGGGCTCGTGATAAACCCGAGGTCTTCAAGGTCCGCCATGACGTTGCGCACGGTGGCGGCGGAGAGATCCAGACCGGACGCGCGGGAAAGTACACGTGAACCGACCGGCGCGCCTTCGGCGATATAGCTTTCGACCAGGGTTTTGAGTAGCACGCACGAACGGTCGTCCAGCGGCGTCGCTGGTGTCGCCGTGGATTTTGTCGGGAATGCGCCCGAAGCGAACGGATTGACCATGGCACGATTCTACAAAATTATTCTGTGGTTTAATCCAGTTTGGTTAGATATAGATGCCTGCTGGTCCCTAGGCCGGTTGGCCGCGTTGGGTGTTGGTTTAGGGTCGGTTAGGGCCGGTGAGGCCCGGGCAGATTGTTTCGGAGTCGAGCGGATGTCGTACCCCATGCCGTTGAAAACGGTGGCGTTAATTGGCCGTCAGGAGAGTCCTGAGGTTGCGGATTCAATTGCGGCGCTGGCCGGGTTTTTCAGGTCGGAAGGCGTGCGCGTTCTGGTCGAAACAGAAACAGCTATCCAGACGGAACAGTTGGGCGGAAAGGCGGCTTTGGTCGGCGCAGATTGTGCCGACTGCGCCCGTATCGGCACCGAGGCCGATCTGGTCGTCGTGGTGGGTGGTGATGGCACAATGCTCCATGCGGCGCGTCAACTGGCCCGTTATGACCGGCCACTAGTGGGTATCAACCAGGGACGGCTTGGCTTCATGACGGATATTGCTAGGTCCGATATGCTCGATGCCATGGCGCAATTGATGCAGGGCGCCTTCATTCAGGAAGAGCGGTTGTTGCTCAATACCGAAGTCGTCTTCGGGGGTGCATCGGCCAGCTGGCAGCCCCAGGCGAATGTGGCATTCAACGATGTCGTCATCGACAAAGGCGCAACCGGTCGCATGATCGAGTTCGAGCTCCGTGTGGATGACGAATTTATTTACAGCGCCCGAGCCGACGGTCTGATTGTCTGTACGCCCACGGGTTCTACCGCATATGCCTTGTCAGCTAATGGGCCGATTCTGCATCCCAAGCTGGGGGGGATAGCGCTGGTGCCGTTGTGTCCGCATGCCTTGTCCAATCGGCCGATTACCCTGCCGGATACGGCACGGATCGAGGTCAGGCTGGTGCAGGGTGCCAATGCCCGGGCGCACTTTGATGGTCAGGAAACCGTTGATCTGATGCCGGGTGATGCCGTGCGTCTGGTGCGCTCGCCGCATCGGGTGCGTCTGTTGCACCCCCCGGGTTACAGTTATTTTGCGATGCTGCGCCAGAAGCTGCACTGGAGTGAAGGGCCGAGCATTCGGCCGGGGCAGACGGTGAATGGCACCTGTATGACCGGCGACTGATTGATGCTTTGCCGTCTGGTCATTCGCGATTTTGTGCTGGTTGAGGCATTGGAGCTGGATTTTCAGCCCGGCTTTGGCGCGCTGACGGGTGAAACCGGTGCCGGCAAGTCGCTGCTGATTGATGCGTTGGCTTTTGTGCTGGGCGAGCGGGCAGATGCCGGGCTAATCCGCGCCGGGACGCCGCGCGCCGAAGTGACTGCCGAGTTTGATACCCTGCCCAACCCCGACTTTGTCGCCTGGTTTGCCGAACAGGACATTCCTCTGGAACCGGGGGAGGGGGTGCTTATCCGTCGGGTGCTGGAATCGGCCGGGCGTTCGCGGGCCTTTATCAACGGCGTACCGGTTACCTTGCTGCAGGTGCGCGCTGTTGGCGAATGGTTACTCGACATTCATGGGCAGCATGCCCATCAGTCGTTGCTTCGCGCCGATGCCCAGCGGCAGTTGCTCGATGATTTTGGTCAGCTGCAGAAAGATGTTGCGGCGGTAGGCGTTGCCTGGCGCGACTGGTCGTCA
>JBFYKG010000011.1:0-24853 GCA_041311015.1 Rhodocyclaceae bacterium
CTATGAAAGCGCGCTGCTCGATCTGATGGAGCGTATTGTGGCGGACTATCCTGATCTAAAGCTATTTTCGTTGCCTTCTTTAACCGAGGATGGTGTTCGTCGTCATCTCGAGTTGGGGGTAACCGGCCGGGCTGGGCGTGTCGAACAGGCGCTTGCCGAGATTATTGCCGAGGTTGAGCGGCGTCAGTTGACCTGGACCTATCGTCCGGAATGATTATTTCTCGGGGGTGATGACCGCTTTGGCCCGCCCGTCTGGAGCGGTTTTAATATCGCTCGGTACAGGTTTAGATACAGCGCTTGGCAACGGAACATTGCTGGGGGCGGTGAAGAAGGTTCGTTCAACGGGTTTGTGAGGCGCAGCGGCGGGTTGTGGCGGGAGAGGCTTCGAAGCCTCCGGCACGGCCTGTCCTTTGGCAAGAATCTGATAGCGTTCCGTCAGGTTGTCATAAATAATGACCTCGCCAGACGCATCATCATTACTTGTCTTGATCCGTGCTTGATCATAAAAGGTAAATTTGTCGGTGCGGTCATCATATTCAATGCGCTGGGCCCAGCCTTCCATCCAGCCTTTGCCATCGTTTTCCCGCTGTTTAATGTATGCGAGTTTATCGGTGCTTCCAAAGGCGGTGTTGTGATGAAACCCCGCGGCATCCTGCTTGATGAGTACGCGATCAGCCGTTAGAAGCCGTGTGCCCTGCGTCATTTTGACTTTTCCGAGGTAGTCGTAGGTTTTCTTGTAGTCATCAAGTGTTGCACGGTCGGACCAGAAACGCATGGGCTGTGTACTATCCTGCTTGTCTGCAAAGGCAAGAGGCGTAAACCCGCAGAGCAGCAGGAGTGTTGCCAGCCGTCTCATACGCGTCATTAGTGAATGCCGCTGTGCAGAAAGGCATCCAGTTTGTTCTGGGCTTTCAGAATGTATTCGCAAACGGTGCGCACGGCACCTTCGCCGCCGCGTTCGGCTGTGACCAGGTTGGCATGTTCACGCACGACGGCGATGGCATTAGCTGGCGCAGCCGAGAAGCCGCAGGCCTTCATCACGGCCAGGTCAATCAGATCGTCACCCATGAAACCGGCTTGAGAAAAATCGATACCCGCTTCAGCCAGCCAGGCGCTGTAGACCTTGTACTTGTCGCTGGCGCCCTGTGCAAGATGCGTGATCCCCAGGTTTTTGGCGCGGTGTTCAACGGCGGGCGACGAGCGGCCCGTGATCCAGCCAACGGTAATGCCGGCTTTTTGCAGCATTCGGATCCCGGCGCCGTCGAGTGTGTAGAAGGTCTTTGTCTCGCTGCCGTCCGGCAGATAGGTCAGTTTGCCGTCGGTGAGTACACCATCAACGTCAAAGGCCATGAATTTCAGTGACTTCAGTGCATCGGACATTCACACCACCTTGGCGCGGAACAGATCATGCATATTCAGCGCCCCCTCAAGCACCCCGTCGGTATCGGTCACGATCAGCTGATTGATCCGGTGTTTTTCCATGAGCGCGACCGCTTCAACGGCAAGCCGGTCGGCATGGATGGTCTTGGGGTTAACGGTCATGACATCACGGACGCGTGCCTGATGCAGATCCAGGTTTTTGGCAAAGGCCCGGCGTAAGTCGCCATCGGTAAAGATGCCTAGCACCTTGTCATGCGTATCGCAGACGACGGTCATGCCCAGGCTGCCCCGCGAAATGGCGAGGACGGCATCAGCGAGACTGCTGTCCGGGTGCACGCAAGGCAGGTCGGCGTCGGTATGCATGACGTCACGGACATGCGTGAGCAGGCGCCGTCCCAGCGCCCCGCCGGGGTGCGACAGGGCGAAATCTTCGGGGCTGAAACCGCGGGCTTCAAGCAGAGCAACCGCCAGGGCATCGCCCAGCGCCAGTGCGGCGGTCGTGCTGGCGGTGGGTGCCAGGTTATGCGGACAGGCTTCGCGAACAACGCTGGCATCAATCACAATATCCGCTTCGCGGGCGAGCGAAGATTGTGCATTGCCCGTCAGGGCAATAATCCGCGTGCCCAGACGGCGCAAGACCGGCAGGATCGCGGCCAGTTCGTCAGACTCGCCGGAGTAGGACAGCGCCACAAAGACATCGTCACCCGTTACCATCCCGAGGTCGCCGTGACTGGCCTCGGCCGGGTGCACAAAATAGGCGGGTGTGCCGGTTGAGGCAAAGGTGGCCGCGATCTTGCGGGCAATATGGCCCGACTTGCCCATGCCGGAGACGATAACGCGGCCCGGTGCTTCGAGCAGGGTCCGGACCGCCTGCACGAAGGCATCGCCCAGTTTGGGCTCCAGTTCCCGGAGTGCGTCGGCTTCCGTGCGCAGCACGGCGCGGGCGAGCGTCAGAATTCTCGCGTCGTCAAGCGGCGATTGGGCAGAATTATTTGATGCGCCGGCGGTTTGGTGTGCAGACATGGCATGCGGCAAGGGTATGATGGTGCCGAGTATAACAAACCGGATGCGTCAACCCCGCATGCCGAGCCGATTCTGCCTGCTATGTCCTCGCTGTCCCTGATTCTGCTGCTGTTGATGGCCTCGGTGCTGGGGGTGATTCTGGTGCGCCGAGTCAACATGCCGCCGATGTTCGGCTATCTGCTGGTCGGGTTGCTGATCGGGCCCCATGCGCTCTCGTTGCTGAAAAATGTCAAAGCCGCCAATACGCTGGCCGAATTTGGCGTGGTGTTCCTGATGTTCTCGATCGGGCTGGAATTTTCTCTGGCGCGGCTCTACACCATGCGAAAAACCGTTTTTGGTTTCGGCATAGCGCAGGTGTTGATGACCATGGCGGTCGTCGGTGCGGCAGCCATGGCGTTTGGTCTGAACTGGCAGGCTGGATTGGCCCTGGGTGGGGCAGTCGCGATGTCGTCGACCGCGGTGTTGTCAAAAATGCTGGTGGACCGGCGCGAACTACAGGCACCGCATGGGCGAGAAGTCATGGGTGTGCTATTGGCACAGGATCTGCTGGTTGTTCCCTTGCTGATTGTGATCCCGGCCCTTGGGCAGCCGGCAGCCGACATGGCGGTTGAAGTGGGTGTGGCTTTGCTCAAAGCGACGGTCGTTCTGGGCGTCGTCCTTTTCGTCGGACAGAAGTTGATGCGCCGCTGGTTCCATATCGTCGCGCTGGGCAAATCCTCCGAACTGTTCGTACTCAATGTGTTACTGGTCACCCTTGGACTGGCTTATGTGACCGAAGAGGCGGGCCTGTCGCTGGCGCTGGGCGCTTTTGTCGCCGGGATGCTGATCTCGGAAACCGAATACCGGCATCAGGTGGAAGAAGACATCAAGCCCTTCCGCGATGTGCTGATGGGGCTGTTTTTCGTCACCATCGGCATGATGCTCAACCCGACGGTGATCTGGAAGAATTTGTGGGTAGTGCTGTTGCTGGTGGTGGCAGTGTTGATCGTCAAGGCACTGGTTGTTTTCACGCTTTCCAGGCTATTCGGCGGCAGCCAGTCTACGGCCATGCGCTCTGCGCTATGGCTGGCAGCGGGTGGTGAGTTCGGTTTTGTCTTGCTGACCGAAATCGCGACGGCGCGTCTGGCCCAGCGCCCGATCATCCAGCTGGTACTGGCGGCGCTCCTCATTTCGATGATGCTGGCGCCGATCATTGTGCACTGGTGTGATCGTCTGGTCATCCGCTTCTCGGCCGGCGAATGGCTGGCCCGTTCGATGCAGCTGACCCAGCTGGCGGCGGCCTCGATCGCCACACAAAAGCATGCCGTGCTGTGCGGTTTTGGCCGTAGCGGCCAATCCCTGGCGCGCATCCTCAATCAGGAGGGCGTCAGTTATGTGGCGCTGGATCTGGATCCCGAACGGGTCCGTGAGGCCGCCAAAGCGGGCGAGACCGTGCTGTTTGGCGATGCCGGTCGCCGTGAAAACCTGATTGCCGCTGGCGTCAAACGCGCCAGTGTGGTGGTGATCACCTTCTCTGATACGCCGACGGCAGAAAAAGTGCTGCACTATTGCCGTGAACTACGCCCAGAACTGCCGGTGCTGGTTCGCACGGAAGACGAACGGGACTTACCCCGCCTGGTTTCTGCCGGGGCGGCAGAAGTGGTGCCGGATGCGCTGGAGGCCAGCCTGATGCTCGGATCGCATGCGCTGTTGCTGCTGGGGGTGCCGCTCAATCGGGTGATGCGCCGTGCCCGCGACGCCCGGAGTACGCGCTACCGATTGCTGCGGGGATTCTTCAAAGGCGTGTCCGACGAACCCGAAGAGGCGGATGCCGACTCGGCACGAATGAGTTCCGTGCTGATCGAACCGGGGGCTTTTGCCATTGGCCAGAGTCTGGAAGACCTGGCGTTAAGCGATGTGGAAGTGAGTGCGATCCGACGTCACGGCATCCGCGGGCTAGAGCCGGGTCCGGAGACCCGGTTGCAGGCGGGTGACGTAGTGGTACTTCTTGGCACTCCGGCCGCGATTGGCGCGGCCGAAGCAAAGCTCCTGCAAGGAATCTAGTTCACGCCCTGCGTGGTTGGCTGTGTGACCGGCTGGCTAGACGGTTGCGCGCTGCCATCGGGCAGCGGCGTTACAGTGCCCTGGGTTTTGGATGCATCATCCTTGGCTTCCTGATCCAGCGCCTTGGCTTGCGGTTCGGCAATGATCGTGATCAGGCTGGTTTTGACGACGCGCTTCACGCCAGAGGTCGTGCGGGCAATTTCAATGCCGCGCTCCACTTCGCTCTGGGTCAGCATGCCGAGCACAAAGACCACGCCGTTTTCCGTGACGACCTTCATGGCGTTACCCAGTTCCGGGTGATCACCGATCAGGCGACTCTTCACTTTGGAGGTAATGAAGCTGTCGTTGTTGCGCACCTCCAGTGGTGTAATCGGCCCAACCACCAGCTGGTTGTCGACGCCTTTGACGCCCGAAATGGCTTTAACGACATCCGTTGCTTTCTGCTTGTCGGCGTCCGAGGCAACCTCACCAGTTAGCAGGACACGGCTATTGAAGGCGTTGGCAATAATGTGGGTGGTTGTGGTCGGTCCGATCTCGTTGAGCGGGGTGGCGGCCTGTACGTCAATCCACGCATCTTTAGAATAAACTGCTACCGAGCGGCGATCCGACAGCACAATGGCACTGGCGGCGACTGCGCCGACGATCGCCGTTTCGATACAGGCCGTCAGCTGGGTGCCCAGACAAATCGCGGCAATGGCACTGACAACGGTACGCTTGGCGTTCAGCTTCATGCGTCTTCCCCGAGCAGCGATACATCAATGCCGTCACAGAGCGCATGCACAATGGTCAGGTGTGTTTCCTGGGTACGGGCCGTGCGGTCCGCGGGCGCGCACAGATGCGTATCGCCCTCACGCAACATGGCGCCAATCTGGCCGCCGCCCTTGCCGGTCAGGGCAATGACTTTCATGTCGTGTTCGTGTGCCGCCTTGATGGCTTCAATCACGTTTTTGGAGTTGCCTGAGGTCGAGATCGCCAGCAGCACATCGCCCGGGTGACCCAGTGCACGAACTTGCTTGGAGAACACCACATCGTAGGCGTAGTCGTTGGCAATTGCCGTCAGGATGGAGGTATCGGTGGTCAGCGCAATGGCAGCCAATTCCTGGCGCTCGCGTTCAAATCGACCAACGAGTTCGGCCGCAAAATGTTGGGCATCGCCCGCCGAACCTCCGTTACCGCAGGCGAGAATCTTGCCGCCGGAGATTAAAGACTGAACCATGGTTTCAATGGCCTCAGTGACGGGGGCGCTGAGCGTTTCGGCCGCCTTGAGCTTGGTTTGGGCGCTGTCTTCAAAGTGGCGTTTTACACGGGCTTGCAGATCCATACGGACACTCCGGGGTGGTTGCCGTCGTTTTTGGGTAAAAGACGGGTTTCTTTTCGCTGATCTTAACATGCGCCAAGACTGGCTTAGCGGGTTGGCTTGCTGCCCGAATCCTGCGCAGTTGCGGTCGCGTCCAGTGGCATGCTGATTTCGAATCGCAGGCGGCGCCAGGGAGTCTCGTCGGGGCGCAGGGCACTGATCCGGGCCTCCAGCGGCTCACCCCGATCCATGGCGCGGGCGACCGCGCTGTTTTCCCGGCGCGGCACAAAACCGAGTATGTGACCCTGCCAGAGCACCTCGATGGCATTCCGGTCGTGCGGGTTATCGGGCACACGCCTGAGGGTAAGTGCATCACCAATGCGGATCTGATTCACCACGTCAGCGAGGGCGTGGTACTGGCTACCGGCCAGCGGTGAGGACTGAATCAGGAGGCTGGCACGCGCGGGGCGGACCGCTTGCGGTGCCGTATCGGCGGGAGGCTGGGCCAAGGCCAGCGGGCTCAGCGTAAGGCATGCCCAGCACGCAGCAAGGCGGGTCAGGTTAGAAAAGCTGGAACGCATCTTTAATCCATTCGGGGGCGTCGGGCTTGAGCGCATCGAGCACGATGCAGTCAAATCGACAGGGCCGGTGGGTATGCCGGGGGTGCGTCATCAGGTAGACCTGCGCGGCATGGATGATCCGCTGTTGTTTGCGCTGATCGATGCTGGCCGCTGCGCCGCCAAACCGGGCACTCTTGCGGAACCGTACCTCGACAAACACAAGCGTGTCACCATCAAGCGCGATGCTATCAATTTCTCCGCCGCGCACCCGGTAGTTACGATCCAGTATGCGTAAGCCGGCCCGCGCCATCAGCGCAATCGCCAGAGATTCTGCCTGGTCGCCCGCCACTTGTTTTTCGGTCCGCATGGTATCGTGCAAATCCAATGAATAAGTACGTCAGTTCATGACTTTATCGCAATCACCCGACATGTCAGCAATGACCGGCAGAGATGACGGCCGGCGCGCCGTGCTCTATGTCGTGGCAACGCCCATCGGCAACCTGGAGGATCTAAGTCCCCGCGCTTCGCGCATTCTGCGCAAGGTGGCTGTTGTGGCGGCGGAAGACACGCGCCGATCAGCCACTTTGTTGCGCCATGTCGGTAGTACGGCGACCATGATGGTGGCCGACGAACATCATGAACAGCGGGCCGCGCAGAAAATTGCACAGCATCTGGCGGCTGGCCAATCGGTGGCCTTGGTTAGCGATGCCGGTACCCCGGCGATTTCGGATCCCGGTGGTCGTATCGTAGCCGCCGTTCGTGCCGAGGGATGGCCGGTGGTGGCCGTACCAGGGGCCTGTGCGGCCGCTGCCGCATTATCAATCGCTGGGCTGACGCATCCCGGTGGCGGCTGGATTTTTGCCGGCTTTTTGCCGACCAAGACCCAGGAACGATTGCGCGTGTTGGCCGACTGGAAAGCACGGTTGGGCGATGATCTCGCATTGGTGTTGTACGAGGCACCACATCGGATCGATGCAGCATTAACTGCGCTATTAGAAGTGTTTGGTCCAGTGCGTGAGGTATTGATTGCCCGTGAGCTCACCAAGGTGTTCGAACAATCAGTGCGGATGCCGCTGGGTGAAGCGGCGGCATGGCTGCAAAGCGATCCGAATCATGCGCGTGGCGAGTTTGTGCTGGTGGTGTATCCACCGGCAGAACCCGCGCAAGCAGCCACAGGCCTGGATGACGCAGCCGAAAGAGTCGTGCAAACCCTGGTGGATGCGGGTTTACCCACCAAGCAGGTGGCGCAGATTGCCCAGCAGCTGACTGGTGCCCCCAAAGACCTGCTCTATCAGCGGGCGCTGGATTTGAAAGCCTGATGGCTTGAATCGGCGCGGGCGGCTGGCTGCGCGTAAAATAGCGTTTATTGCATTCATCTCTCTAGGCGTGCTGCCATGAACGAACTTGTTATTCGCCAACCCGACGATTGGCACATCCATCTGCGTGATGACGATGCGCTGAAGGTCACAGTACCGCATGTGGCGGCACAGTTCGGGCGAGCCATCATCATGCCGAATCTGCGCCCGCCAATCACGACCGTCGATGCGGCTGCGGCGTATCGCGAGCGCATTCTGGCCGCGCGTCCCGTGGACTCGAGTTTCGAGCCACTGATGACGTTGTACCTCACGGACACGACATCGCCGGAAGAAATCGTCAAGGCCAAAGCCGCGGGCTTTGTGAAGGGCGTGAAGCTCTATCCGGCAGGGGCGACAACGAATTCCGATGCGGGTGTGACAGCGATTGAAAAAACCTACCCCGCACTGGCTGAGATGGCTGTACAGGGCATCCCCCTGCTGGTGCATGGCGAAGTCACCGACAGTACGATTGATTTGTTTGACCGCGAAGCGGCGTTCATCGAACAGGTACTCAAACCGCTTTTGAACAAGTTTCCCGATCTGCACGTCGTGTTCGAACACATTACGACGGCCGATGCTGCGGCCTTTGTGCGCAGCGCGGGTGAGCGCGTCGGAGCGACGATTACGGCACATCACTTGCTATACAACCGTAATGCCATTTTTCAGGGTGGTGTGCGCCCACACTACTACTGCCTGCCCGTGCTCAAGCGTGAATGGCATCGAGAAGCTCTGGTTGATGCCGCAACATCAGGCTCGAAACAGTTTTTTCTCGGCACCGATTCAGCGCCGCACGCCAGGCTGACCAAAGAAGCCGCCTGTGGTTGTGCCGGTTGTTATACCGCGGGTGAGGCCATGGAAATGTATGCCACGGCCTTTGATGCCGCGGGTGCGCTCGATAAGCTGGAGGGCTTCGCCAGCCTGCATGGTCCGGCGTTCTATGGCTTGCCAGTTAATGATCGTAAGGTGGTGTTGCGCCGTGCAAATACGATCGTGCCGGCATCGTATCCCTATGTGAATGGCGATACGCTGGTGCCGCTTGAGGCGGGCAACACGCTGGCTTGGAATTTCGCGGGTTTTATCGCCTGAATCACCGTGCCTGCGCCGTATAATAGGCACGGGAAGTCGCCCAGACAGTCGCTGCGTGCCGCAAGGCGCGGAGAGGAAAGTCCGGGCTCCACAGAGCAGGATGCCGGCTAACGGCCGGGCACCGTGAGGTGACGGAAAGTCCCGCTGGCAGCAGTGGGCAGTGGTGATGGGTGTCTGATTCAGGTTCGTCCCGTCGCATCATCACTGGCAACAGAAAGCAAACCGCCGATGGCGTCAGACGCCAGGTAAGGGTGAAAGGGTGAGGTAAGAGCTCACCGCGTCCGGGGCCAACGCCGGGCGGCACGGTAAACCCCATCCGGAGCAAGACCAAATAGGGAAGCATTGGCGTGGCTCGCGTCGCTTCCGGGTAGGTTGCTGGAGCGCGTTGGTAACAGCGCGCCTAGAGGAATGATTGTCACGCCATCCGCGAGGGTGGTGCACAGAACCCGGCTTATCGGGCGGCTTCCCGTCCAATTTATGAAGAAGATCGCTATTCGGGGTACCGAATGGCGATTTTTTTTGCGCGTCCAAGGGTGCTTTTAACGATGGGCGTCTGTCGGCAAAATTTTTTGTGGATAACTTTGTGAGTTTTCTTAAAGCCTCACTTTAAGTGCCGATTTTCGTGCATTGATTTTAAAGGATAAATTTTTCAATCGGCACCGATAAAAAGTGCGCTAAGCCCTTGTTGCCATTGAAAAAAATCTTAAAAAAGGGGTTGACCGCCCCTTTTTTGTTCTCTAAAGTGGAAAAAAGTGGGGAAAAGTGGGAGATCGATGATTTCCTGTTGATCCTCAGCCCCCGGATTTGAGAACCGCTACCGCTAAAAACGCCCATGTCTTTTCAAGGTGCCATTGCTCTAACGCTCGACGCGAAAGGTCGGCTCGCCATTCCGGCGCGGCATCGTGGCGCGCTGTCGGCAGCACTGGCGGGTCGCGAAACGAGCGCCGAAGGCGGCCTGATTCTGACTGCGCATCCACACAAGTGCCTGCTGCTCTATCCGGAGCCGGCCTGGACGCCGATCCGTGATCGGATTTTGCAGGCACCCAGTTTTGATACCCGTTCCGCGGCGTTGAAGCGTGTGTTGATCGGTAATGCGCGTGAAGAAGGCATGGATTCGGCGGGCCGCCTGCTGGTGGCGCCGGAGCTACGCGAATTCGCCGGATTGGAACGTAAGGTCTGGATGGTGGGTCTCGGCTCCCATTTCGAACTCTGGAGTGATGCCGGCTGGCAGGCTCAGAATGCAGCGGCGGTTGACGTACTGCAGTCGGCGGAACCACCCGCCGGCTTTGAGGATTTCGCACTGTGACAACGCGCGCCGGGATTGCTGTCCCCGGATCTCGCGCCCCCAGTGCCTCCGCCTCCGCCGTCACCGCAACCAAGCAAACTTCCGATTTTCATGAAACGGTCCTGCGCGACGAAGCGGTCGAGGCGTTAGCGATTCGTCCGGATGGTTGCTATATCGACGCCACCTTCGGGCGCGGTGGCCATTCACGGAAAATATTGTCACAGCTCGGACCAAATGGTCGGCTGTTGGCGCTGGATCGTGATCCCTCGGCGATTGCGTCAGGTGCGCTGCTGGACGATCCGCGTTTCACGCTCGTCCACACCGCATTCGATGGCATGCGTGAAGCGGCAAAAAAGATCGGTTTTGATGTGGCCCGGGTAGACGGGGTGCTGTTCGATTTGGGGCTCTCCTCTCCCCAGATTGATACGGCATCCCGTGGGTTTTCATTCCGTTTTGATGCGCCGCTGGATATGCGCATGGATACAACCCGCGGCCAGACGGCAGCGGCCTGGTTAGCAGAAGTCGACGAAAAAACTTTGGCGGAGGTCATCAAGGATTATGGCGAAGAACGGTTTGCTGTCTCGATTGCAAAGAAGATTGTGGTTGCTCGGGCCGAGTGTCCTATCACCACAACCGGCGAACTCGCCGCGCTCGTACGTACGTGCGTGCGCACCCGCGAGCCCGGCCAGGATGCGGCGACGCGTACCTTCCAGGCTGTACGGATTTATATCAATCAGGAGCTCGGCCAGCTGGCGTTAACGCTGCCACAGGCGCTGGATCTCTTGAAGCCGGGTGGGCGCCTGGTCGTGATCAGTTTCCATTCGCTGGAAGATCGGGTCGTCAAGCGCTTTATGCAGGCCGGGGCCAAACCGGTCGAGCCACCTAAGGGCGTGCCCCTGACGGCCGCCCAGTTGCCAGTCCCAAAAATTAAACTGGTCGGTAAGGCAATCAAGCCGGGCGCCAGCGAAATTGAACGTAACCCGCGGGCACGCAGCGCCATCATGCGCGTGGCCGAAAAGTTGGCGGCCTGACGTAGATGCGCCGGATCAACCTCATCCTCATCGTTGTTCTGCTGGTGTCGGCCGTGGGCACCATTGCTGCCCAGCATCAGGCACGTAAGCGGTTGCAGGCGCTCGAGCTGGAGCGGGAGCGGGCCCACAATCTGGACGTTGAGTTCGGTCAGCTGCAACTGGAAATGTCGTCATGGGCGGCGCACACGCGCATTGAACGCATCGCCCGTGAAAAACTCGGCATGCAGCCGCCCGATATGAAGAAGGTGCAGAAGCTCGGAGGGGCGCAATGAGCCGCAAGGATCATCGCTTTACCGAGAGCCCGGTGCTGAAGGATCAGTTGGCCGGTTGGCGCATCCACCTGGTGTCGGCACTGATTTTCGGTGGTTTGCTGGCGCTGATAGGCCGTGCCTTCTATCTGCAATTAATCAATGAAGATTTTCTGCAGGCACGGGGGGATGTCCGTTACCGCCGTGTGCTGGAGATTCCGGCATCGCGCGGCAAGATTCTGGATCGCCATGGCGATATGCTGGCGCAATCGACGCCGATGCGCGCAGTATGGGCAACCGCGGATGCCAAGCTGGATAAGGCGCAGCTCAAGGAGCTCAGCGCGCTGCTCGAGATGGATTCACGTCAGATCGAGAAAAAACTGACGGGTGACAAGAACTTCGTCTACCTCAAGCATCAGGTCGCGCCGGAGAGCGCGGCGCGTATTGCTGCCCTGAAGCTGCCTGGCATCCAGATGGATCGGGAATACAGCCGTTTCTACCCGTCGGGCGATATGGTTGCCCATATGGTGGGGTTTACCGGCAAGGACGATCGGGGTCAGGAAGGCGTTGAACTGGCTTTCGAAAACCGCCTGATCGGCAAGCCGGGTGAGCGCACCGTGATCAAAGATCGCCGTGGCCAGATCGTGGAAGAGGTTGGCTCGGAACGACCGCCGCAGGACGGCGACGATATCCAGTTGGCCATCGACTCCAAGATCCAGTTTGTTGCGTTCAACGCGTTGCGAAACGCCGCCGATAAGTTCAATGCCAAGGGCGGTAGCGTCATCGTTGCCGATATCAAGAGTGGCGAAGTGCTGGCGCTCGCGAATTGGCCAACCTATAACCCTAACAACCGGTCGCAGCTCTCGGGCGGTCAGCTGCGTAACCGTGCTGTGACGGATACCTTCGAGCCGGGTTCGACGATGAAGCCGTTTATTGCGGCGCTAGCCCTGGACCGCGGCAAGTACAAATTTGATTCGATCATCAACTGCGCCCCCGGCAAGATGACGATTGGCTCGGCGACGATCAGTGACGCGCACCCTTATGGCGCGCTGACTTTGGCGCAGGTCATCCAGAAGTCTTCAAATATCGGTGCCACCAAGATTGCGCTGGGTTTTCCGTCCGAAGACATGTGGACGATGATGAGCAAGGTCGGATTCGGCAAGCCGATCGGGCTGGGTTTCCCCGGTGAGGTGGGTGGAAAACTGCGCCCCTGGCAAACCTGGAAGCCGATTGAGCAGGCGACCATGTCCTATGGGCATGGTGTTTCGGTGACCGTGGTTCAGTTGGCCCACGCCTACACCGTGTTTGGTCGCGACGGGGATGTCGTCCCGCTGACGCTACTCAAAACAAATGGCGCAGTCAGCGGACAACCAGTCTTCGCGCCAGAGACATCGCGCCAGGTGCGCCAGATGCTGGAAATGGTGGTGAGCCCGGAGGGGACCGCGCGTAAGGCGGCGGTACCGGGCTATCGCGTGGGCGGCAAAACAGGCACGGCGCATAAGCTGGTTGGCGGCCGTTATGCCAACAAGTACCTGGCCTCATTCGTTGGCATTGGCCCGATCTCCGATCCGCGCCTCGTTGTGGGGGTGGTGGTTGATGAGCCGGTGGGTGCGCACTACGGTGGCGATGTTGCGGCACCGGTGTTTGCCGAGGTGATGGGCGGTGCCCTGCGTACGCTGGGTGTACCGCAGGATCAGGATCCGGGTAAAGATCAGGCCAAGGTTGCCTCAGCGGCGCCGACGGTGGCATCGGCAAAGAAGGGGGTGCACTGATGACCGTGCTCACCTCGCGTGAAGATGTGCTGAGCTGGGTGCTGGCGCAAGGCTTGCGTCCAACGGGGGTCTGCGCGGATAGCCGGCATATCCGTGCCGGTGATCTGTTTGTTGCCGAAGTGGCCGAGTCGGGTGCGCGGGCAGTCTATGCCCGGGATGCACTTGCTAACGGCGCATGCGCCGTGCTGTGGTCGGCGGATCTGCCGCTCTGTCCGGCTGAGTTCGGTAGCGCTCCCGTGGTCGCGGTGGCAGGATTGCATGAGTTGATCGGGCCGCTCGCGCAACAGATCTATGGCAATCCGAGCGAAAAACTCCGGGTGCTGGCCGTCACCGGCACGAACGGCAAAACAACGGTCACACAATGGCTGGCCCAGTCGATGCCGGGCCATTGCGCTGTAATAGGAACGCTCGGCGCCGGCTACCCCGGGGTCATGGTTGAGACCGGATTTACCACACCGGATGCGGCACAGTATGCCAACCTGCTGGCGGACTTTGTCAGCGATGGTGCCACCGCGTGTGCCGTTGAAGCCTCTTCAATCGGTATTGAAGAAGCGCGCATGGCGGGGAGCCATGTGGACTGCGCCGTCTTTACCAACCTCACGCGGGATCATCTGGATTATCACGGCACAATGGCTGCCTACGCCGCTGCCAAAGCCCGGTTGTTTACCTGGCCGGATCTACGGGCCGCCGTGATCAATCATGATGACGCATTCGGCCAGAAGCTATTGAGCGAATCCTCGGCAAAGCTGCTCATTGCCTACGGCTTAAGCGAATGCCCCACTGACTTGCCGCTTGGTGTGAAGTGGGTCGGTGCTGAAAACGTCGCAGCAACAGCGCAGGGGCTGAGTGCCACGCTGGTCTTTGGCGCCGAACGTCTGCCGTTTGCTACCCGCATCATCGGGCGTCATAACCTGTCGAATATGCTCGCCGTATCGGCCGTTCTGGTTGCCGAGGGCCTGAGTCCGGCAGAAATCGTTGTCCGGCTCCACAAGTTGCAACCCCCGGCCGGCCGTATGGCCTGCTACGGTGGCGAGAACGCGCCCCTGGTGGTGGTGGATTACGCACACACCCCGGATGCGTTGGCGCACATTCTCGCGGCACTGCGTGATGTGGCCGATGCCCGCCAGGGTCGCCTCGTTTGTCTCTTCGGTTGTGGTGGCGACCGTGACCCGGGTAAGCGACCGGAAATGGGGCGTGCTGCCATGGCGGGTGCCGATGCGGTCTGGATTACCTCGGATAATCCCCGCGGCGAAGATCCGGAAGCGATTATGACTGCAATTGCCGAAGGTGCGCCGGGTGCGACACGCATGATGGATCGCGCCCAGGCGATTGCCCAGGCGATTGCATCCGCCGAAGACAAGGATGTCATCCTGCTGGCCGGCAAAGGCCACGAAAGTACGCAGGAAATCCGCGGGCAGCGTTATCCCTTCGATGATGCCGTACATGCGCAGGCAGCGCTTGAAGCCTGGTGTGCCCGCCAAACGACGGGCGCGGCGGCCTGATCATGGCAGACCTCATGAACAAGCCCCTGCGCTCGGTACGATTGGCTGAAGCCGTCCCGCTCTCACTGGTGACCGACTGGTTGTCGGCACGTCTGCCGGAAGGTTCGGGTAGCGTGTTGGTGCAGGGCGTTTCTACCGATACGCGTACGCTGCAACCGGGCGATCTGTTTATCGCCCTGCGCGGTGAACAATTCGACGCCCATGAGTTTCTTGAAGACGTGCGTGAAGCCGGTGCCATCGGGGCGATTGTTGAAGCTGGCCACCCGATGCTGACGTCGCCCGCGCTCGAAGGCTGGCCGCTGATTGTTTGTGACGATACGCGCCACGCCTTGGGAACGCTCGGCCAGGCCTGGCGCGCGCGTTTTGCCCTATCCGTCATTGCCATCACGGGCTCGAACGGCAAAACGACCACCAAGGAACTTGTGGCGCATCTCTGCCGGAGCCAGGTCGGCGAAGACGCCGTGCTTAGCACGCTGGGGAACTTCAATAACGAGATTGGCCTGCCGCTTACACTGCTACGTCTCGGTCCGCAACATCGCTATGCGGTGATTGAGCTGGGCATGAGTCATCCGGGCGAGATTGCCGCACTGGCGCAGCTGGCGCAGCCGACGATCGCCATCGTCACCAATGCACAGCGTGCACATCTGGCGGGCATGGGGTCGCTCTCGGGGGTCGCCGAAGAAAAGGGCAGCCTCTTTGATGCGCTGCCTGAAGACGGTACGGCCGTGGTCAACTTTGATGACCCGCATGCCGTCTCCTGGATTCAACGGATTCGTCCGGGACGTCGTGTGCTGGGGACGCAGGTGGTTGGCGTATCGGACATTGCGGCAAGTTTGTCGCCGGCTTTTGTGTGCACACCCCGTGCCACGGATTCGGGACAATCCCTACGGGTGCAAACGCCGATGGGGGGGCTGAACATATCGTTGCCATTGTCGGGGCTGCACAATGCCAGCAATGCAACGCAGGCGCTGGCGGCCGTCTATGCGGCCGGGCTGGATCTGCTGGCCATGGCGCAGGCAATGGCCAGCTTTGGTGGTGTCTCGGGACGCCTGCAAATAAAGGTGGGCCAAGCCGGTGCCATCCTGATTGACGATACCTACAACGCCAATCCGGATTCGATGCGTGCCGCCATTGACGTTCTGGTCACGGATGCCATTGGGGCGGAGACCTTGCTGGTCGTGGGCGACATGGGCGAAGTTGGTGCTGAAGCCTCGGCGCTGCATGCCGAAGTCGGACGTTATGCCGCAGAGCGCGGCGTGGGCGCTTTTTACGCCGTCGGACCGCTTTCCGTTTCGGCTGTCGCGGCCTATGGGAATCGCTTCCCGGAGCGGGCCTATCACTTTAATTCACAAGAGGCACTCATTGCAGCGCTGCAGCCAAAGCTGTCGGCGCGTTCACGGGTGCTGGTCAAGGGGTCGCGTTCGGCACGGATGGAAAACGTGGTGAATGCACTCATCGAACATAGCGAACCATCGCAGGGATAACACGATGCTACTTTGGCTTTCGGAATGGCTGGCTCAGGATGTGCGGGCGTTTAACGTCTTCAATTACCTGACACTGCGTACCGTGCTGGCCGCGCTAACGGCGCTGATGATCAGCTGGCTATCGGGGCCTGCCGTGATCCGCTGGTTGGCGGCCAAGAAGATCGGGCAGGCCGTGCGTACTGATGGCCCGCAAACACACCTGGCCAAGTCGGGCACGCCCACCATGGGTGGCGTGCTGATCCTGATTGCGACCGGTCTGTCGACATTGCTCTGGGGGGATCTGGAAAACCGCTACGTCTGGATCGTGCTGCTGGTGACCTTAGGTACGGGTGCGGTCGGTTGGTATGACGATTGGCGCAAAGTGGTCTACCGCGATCCGAAGGGGCTGGCCAGCCGCTGGAAGTTTTTCTGGCAGTCGGTGATCGGGCTGGCTGCTGCGGGCGCGCTTGCGCTGACGGCCAATACCCCCATGCAGTTTCAGCTCATTCTGCCGTTCTTCAAGGATGTGGCTATTCCACTGGGCATCGGTGGTTTCATCGTGCTGACGTATCTGGTGATTGTCGGCACGTCGAATGCGGTTAACCTGACGGATGGTCTCGATGGCCTGGCGATCATGCCAGCCTGCATGGTGGCCGCGGCGCTGACCGTCTTTGCATACGTGGCGGGTAACGCAGTCTATGCCAAGTACCTGTTCATGCCATACATGCCCGGCGCGGGCGAAATCTGTGTCCTGTTGGGTGCGCTGGTCGGGGCCGGTCTGGGCTTCCTCTGGTTCAACGCTTATCCGGCCGAAGTGTTTATGGGCGATGTGGGCGCGCTGGCCATCGGTGCAGCGCTTGGCACCACGGCCGTGATCGTGCGTCAGGAAATCGTGTTGTTCATCATGGGTGGCGTCTTTGTGGCCGAAACCGTGTCTGTGATGATGCAGGTCAGTTATTTCAAAGCCACGAAGGGCAAACGCATCTTCCGCATGGCGCCTTTGCATCATCACTATGAACTGGGTGGGTGGAAAGAAACCCAGGTCGTTGTGCGCTTCTGGATCATCACGATTGTGCTGGTCCTGCTCGGACTCTCTACCCTCAAACTCCGCTGATCAACCTCAAGCCCCGCTATCGTGACCACGACACTGATCTCCTCGCAAACCACCCCGGCAGACCTCAAAGGCTGCCGGGTACTGGTCGTTGGCCTGGGTGAGTCCGGGTTGGCGATGGCGCGCTGGTTGCATCAGCAGCAGGCTCAGATCATGGTCGTCGATACACGTGCCGAGCCACCGGGGGTTGATGCACTGGCCACAACCGTACCGGGTGCCCAGTGGCGCAGCCGGGGGGTTGACCTGTCGGGCGCACTGATCGATGCATGCCTGAAGGATGTTGATCTTGTCGCGTTGTCACCGGGGGTGTCATTCGACAGCCCACTGGTTCGTGCCGCGCAGGAAGGTGGTTTGCCAGTCTGGTCAGAAGTCGACTGCTTCCATGTCGCCAGAGCCGCTGCCTGCCCGGCAACCAAGGTCATCGCCATTACCGGTGCCAATGGTAAAACCACCACCACCGCGCTGACCGCACATTTACTTAATGCGGCCGGTGTTGATGCAATTGCCTGTGGCAACATCTCGCCCTCGTTGCTGGATGCCTTTATGGCGCGGCAGGCTGCGGGGCAGTGGCCAGCCGTCTGGGTCATGGAGCTATCGAGCTTCCAGCTAGAAGCTACCCAGTGCATGCGCAGTGATGCAGCCATCATCCTGAATCTGAGTGAAGATCATCTGGATCGCCATGTCACCATGGCGGGCTACGCGGCTGCCAAGGGTCGCATTTACGAACACTGTGCCTTCCCGGTCTGGAACCGCGCCGATCTGTGGGCAGACGCTTACGGTCTGGATAAGACCCGATCTGTGAGCATTGGTGACGATGCCCCGGTGCAATCCGGGGATTTCGGTCTGGTTCAAGGCGCCCTCATGCGGGGTAAGCAGTCGGTGATTGCGCTGGCCGATCTGCCGTTACTGGGTCGCCATAACGCACTTAATGTCGAGGCCGCTCTGGCGCTCGCCGAGCAGGTACTGCCTAGCGGAAAAACATTGTCGGATCTGGCGAAGGGTATCGCCAGCTTCCGTGGGCTCCCGCACCGGGTGGATTTAATTGCCACGCATGACGGCGTGCGCTATGTCGATGATTCGAAGGCGACCAATGTGGGCGCCACGCTTGCGGCCATTGAAGGGCTATACGACCCGGCGCAACCGCAACGCAAGCTTGCATTGCTGCTTGGTGGCGAGGGCAAGGGGCAGGATTTTGCACCATTGGCGCAGGCCGTCGAACGCGCAGGTCGTGCGGTGGCACTGATTGGCAAAGATGCGGATGCAATCGCTGCCGTGCTGCCGGATTCATTGCCTGTGCAGCGCTTTGCCAATCTGCCCGCCGCGACGCGCTGGCTGGCGGATCAGGCGCAACCGGGTGACACGGTGCTGCTTTCGCCGGCTTGTGCCAGCCTGGACATGTTCCGTAACTACGCCGAACGCGCGCAGGTATTTATCGACACCGTGCAATTGCTCAATCGTTGCACGCCAATGAGAGACGGGGAGGCCGCATGAACCGTCTGATGCGCATCATCAATTCGCCCGAGGAGCAGTCGGAAGTGGATCCGTTGCTCGTCTGGAGTGCGCTGGCGCTGCTGCTCATTGGCCTGATCATGGTCTATTCGGCATCGATCGCCTTTGCCGAAGGCAGTCGCATGTTCGGCCGCAACCCCAATTATTTCCTGATCCGCCATGCCATCTTCCTGATGATCGGGCTGGGTGCCGCCGGCCTGGCCTTTCAGGTGCCGACTCAGACCTTGCAGCGCTGGTCCCCTTATCTGTTTCTGGGCGGCATCGTGTTGCTGGCGCTGGTGCTGATTCCGGGATTGGGTCGCGATGTTAACGGTGCCCGCCGCTGGCTACCGCTTTTCGTGGTCAATCTGCAGCCGTCCGAGCTCATGAAGCTATTCGTCGTCCTTTATGCCGCCGACTTTACGGTCCGCAAGATGAACGTCATGCACAGCCTCAAGAAGGCCTTCCTGCCGATGTTTGTGGCCATGGTGCTCGTTGGTTCGCTCCTGCTCAAGGAACCGGACTTTGGTGCCTTTGTGGTCATCATCTCCATCGCCTTTGGCATCCTGTTCCTCGGTGGCATGAAGATTAAACCCTTCGTCATCCTGATCCTGTTACTCCTGATCGCCTTTGCGATCCTGATCATTGTGTCGCCGTATCGCCGTGACCGGATCTTCGGTTTCATGGACCCGTGGGCTGATGCCCTGGGTCGCGGTTACCAGTTATCGCACTCGCTGATCGCTTTTGGTCGCGGGGAATTCTTCGGTGTGGGTTTAGGAGGCAGTGTCGAAAAACTGTTCTATCTGCCGGAAGCGCATACCGACTTCCTGCTCGCCGTGATTGCCGAAGAACTTGGTTTTGTTGGCGTAGTGGTTGTGATCGCCCTGTTCGGGCTGCTCATCCAGCGCATCATCATGGTCAGCAAGCAGTGCGTAAAACTCGATCGCTGTTTTGCTGCGCTCGTCGCGCAGGGCATCGCCATCTGGATCGGCGTGCAGGGCTTTATCAACATGGGCGTCAACATGGGCCTGCTCCCAACTAAGGGCCTCACGTTGCCCATGATGAGTTTTGGGGGTTCGGGCATCCTGGTTAACTGCGTGGCGATTGCGATTCTGTTGCGAATTGACTGGGAAAATCGTCAGATGATGCGGGGGCGCCGGCCATGAGCGCGCATAAGACTCTCCTCGTCATGGCCGGCGGTACCGGCGGCCACATCTTCCCCGCATTAGCGGTCGCGGATGTATTGCGTCAGCAGGGGTGGCGCGTGGTCTGGCTGGGCAATCCGAACGGCATGGAAGCCAAGCTTGTCCCGGCACGCGGCTACGAATGTGCGTGGGTATCGTTCGGCGCGGTCCGCGGCAAGGGCATCCTGCGTAAGCTGATGCTGCCCGTCAACCTGCTGCGCGCCTGTCTGTCGGCACGCCGGGTGATTCGCGATGTGCGGCCGGATGTGGTGCTCGGCATGGGTGGGTACATTACCTTTCCGGGCGGCGTTATGGCACGTCTGGCAGGAATACCCCTGGTGGTGCACGAACAGAATGCTGTCGCTGGGCTAGCCAACAAAGTGCTCAGCCATGTCGCGTCGCGTGTTTTGACGGGGTTCCCGGACACATTGCCGAATGCGACCTGGGTGGGCAACCCCGTTCGTGCGGATATTGCGGCGTTGCCTGCACCCGAACAGCGCTACGCGGCTCGCGGTGAACAGGAACCGCTGCACGTTCTGGTAGTGGGCGGCAGCCTCGGCGCCCAAGCACTGAATGATGCGATGCCCAAGGCCGTTGCCCGCCTGCTTGAGGCCGAGCGGCCGGCGATTCGTCACCAGACCGGGCCGCGTGATCTGGATCAGGTCAAAACAGCCTACACAAATGCAGGCATTGCCGCCGATGTGCAGCCGTTTATTGACGACATGGCGGGCGCGTTGGCCTGGGCGGATCTGGTGGTGTGCCGTTCCGGTGCGCTGACCGTTGCCGAACTGGCTGCAGCCGGTGTTGCCAGCGTCATGATCCCGTTTCCGCATGCGGTCGATGACCATCAGCGCGTCAATGCCGAATTTCTGGTGCGGGGTCATCAGGGCCAGGCTGCCGGGCATTGTGTGATCCAGCAAGCGCTCACAACCGAGGGCCTGGCGGCACTATTGCAGCAGTCGCGGCACGATCTGCAGGCGCAAGCTGTGGCTGCGCGGGCATTGGCGCGCGCCGAGTCGGCTGAAACTGTGGCCAATATTTGCAAGGAGCTCGCCGCATGAAGCACAAGATCCATCATCTGCACTTCATTGGTATTGGCGGCTCCGGTATGAGCGGTATTGCCGAGGTCCTGATGAATCTGGGCTACACCGTGAGCGGCTCCGACCTGCAGGCTGGCGCCGCGACACAGCGCCTTGAAGCGCTAGGTGCCAGGATTCTGCTGGGGCATCAGGCCAGCAATATCACCGGTGCAGACGCGATTGTCGTCTCGACCGCGGTTAAGGCCGACAACCCGGAAGTCATTGCTGCCCGCGAAGCGCGCATTCCGATTGTGCCGCGCGCCCAGATGCTGGCCGAGCTGATGCGCCTGAAGCAGGGTATTGCGGTGGCCGGTACGCATGGCAAAACCACGACGACCAGCCTCATCGCCTCGATTCTGGGTGAAGGCGGTCTGGATCCCACTTTCGTGATCGGTGGCCGACTCAATGCGGCCGGTGCCAATGCGCGTCTGGGCAAAGGCGACTTCCTGGTGGCCGAGGCCGATGAATCGGATGCATCCTTCCTGCGCCTATCGCCCGTGATTTCTGTCGTCACGAATATCGATGCCGATCACATGGAGACCTACGGCCATGACTTCGGCAAGCTGAAGCAGGCCTTTGTTGATTTCCTCGAGCGGCTGCCGTTCTACGGGGTGGCTGTACTGTGTACCGATGATCCGACGGTGAATGAGATCATGGCGCAGGTCACCAAACAGGTGGTGCGCTACGGCCTGAATGACCATGCCAATATTCGCGCCGAAAACGTGCGGGCGGATAACGGCCGGATGCACTTCACCGCGGTGCGCGTGAATGGCACCACCTCGCGTCTACCGATCACGCTCAACCTGCCCGGTGTGCACTATGTGCAGAATGCCCTGGCGGCGATTGCCGTGGCAACGGAAGTGGGTGTAGCGGATGACGCGATCATCAAGGCACTGGGCGAATTCCGCGGGGTGGGTCGTCGCTTCCAGCGCTATGGCGAATTGCCGTTACCGAAGGGTGGGGCGGTCACGGTCATTGATGACTACGGTCATCATCCTGTCGAAATGACAGCGACCATTGCCGCAGCGCGTGGCGCGTTCCCGGGGCGCCGTCTGGTGCTGGCGTTCCAGCCGCACCGTTATTCGCGGACGCGGGACTGTTTCGAAGACTTTGTCCAGGTGCTCGGTACGGTCGATGCCTTGTTGCTGACGGAAGTCTATGCCGCAGGTGAAGCGCCGATTGTTGCCGCAGATGGCCGCTCGTTGATTCGGGGTGTTCGTGTCACCGGCAAGATTGAGCCACAGTTCGTCGAATCGGTCACCGATCTGCCGGCAGCCCTGCTCGATACCCTTCAGGATGGTGACGTCTTGCTGACCATGGGTGCTGGCTCGATCGGAGGCACGGCGACCAAACTCTTCGAAACCGTGGGCGCGGTGGCAGAGCAATGATGATGAACGAACCTCGCCACTTCGCTCAGAACCTGCCAGCCCTGCGTGGCCAGTGGCAGGCCGCTGTCGCCATGGCGCGTCATGTGTCGTGGCGGGCAGGCGGGGTGGCGCGTCGGGCCTATACCCCGGCCGATCTGGATGATCTGGCTACCATGCTGGCGCAGTTGCCAACGGATGAGCCGGTGCTCTTTGCGGGGCTGGGCAGCAACCTCCTCGTGCGCGATGGCGGCTTCAACGGCACGGTCGTGTTCCTGCATGCCGCGCTGAACGCATTACGCATGGAGACGCTTCCGGGGTTGGGTGAGGTGATCTACGCCGAAGCGGGTGTGGCGAGCCCCAAGGTGGCGCGCTTTGCGGCCAACCTGGGTTGTAATGCGGCCTTTATGGCGGGTATACCCGGCACAGTGGGCGGGGCGCTTGCGATGAATGCAGGCTGTTACGGCGCGGAAACCTGGCCCTTTGTTGTGCAGGTGTGCACGATTGATCGCCGTGGGCAACGCCATCTGAGAACGCCGGCAGATTTCGAGATCGGCTATCGCCATGTGATGGCTCGTGATCCCGCTGCCCGGGACGAGGTCTTTGCGGCAGCCTGGTTCCAATTCCCGGTGCAGGATAAAGCAACGGCCCGCGACACCATTCGTAGCCTGCTCGAGAAACGGGTTGCCAGCCAGCCCCTGCGTTGGCCCAATGCCGGCTCGGTCTTCCGTAACCCGCCCGGCGATTTTGCCGCAAGGCTGATTGAAGCCACCGGGCTCAAGGGCCTGCGGATCGGCGGCGCCGAAGTCAGCAGCGTGCACGCTAACTTTATTGTCAATGCCGATGGCTCCGCAACCGCCGCAGATATCGAAACGCTGATTGCCACCGTACAAAGCCGGGTGGCGGCAGCCACAGGCATTGAACTGATTCGTGAAGTGCGCATCGTGGGTGATGCGGCTTCATCGTTGTCTTCTACAGGGTCTTCATCATGACACGAGCGATTGATCCCCAAGCCCTCGGTAAAGTGGTTGTCCTCTTTGGCGGTTCGTCAGCAGAGCGGGAAGTGTCACTGAATAGTGGCAGCCGTGTGCTGGCTGCATTGCAACGTCAGGGCGTTGATGCGCACGCATTTGATCCGGATCAGACCCCGCTGTCAGCGCTTGAGAATGCCGGCTTTGATCGTGCGTTCATTGCATTGCACGGGGGTATCGGCGAAAACGGTACCCTGCAGGGTTTTCTGGAAATGATTGGCCTGCCCTATACCGGCAGTGGCGTGCTGGCCTCGGCGCTCGCCATGGATAAGTGGCGCTCCAAACTGGTCTGGCAGGCGGCTGGCTTGCCGACGCCGGCCTATCAGCTGGTTGATGCAGGCAGTGATGCACAGGCCGTGATCGATGCGCTGGGATTGCCGCTCTTTGTCAAACCGGTGCATGAAGGCTCCAGCGTGGGCGTCACCAAGGTCAAGACCCTCGCCGACCTGATGCCGGCCTGGCAGGATGCAGCACGTCATGATTCTGCCGTCATTGCCGAGACCGCCTTGCTAGGTGGCGAATTCACCGTGGCCGTGTGGCAAACGCCGAGCGGACTGCAGGCGCTGCCCCCGGTGCGCATCGTGCCGGCCACCGAGTTTTACGATTACGAAGCCAAGTACAACCGCGATGACACGCAATACAACGTACCTTGCGGTTTGCCTGAGGCACAAGTTGCTCACATGCAGGATCTGGCGGTTGAAGCCTTCGAAGCACTGGGCTGCCGTGGCTGGGGCCGTATCGATTTTCTGCTCGATAGCGCAGGCGCACCCTATGTGCTCGAAGCGAACACGGCGCCGGGCATGACGGATCATTCACTGGTGCCTATGGCAGCGCGCGCTGACGGCGTGGATTACGACCACCTGGTGCTCACCGTTGCCGCTATGGCCAGCCTCGACGCTGGCTCGACTGGCGCTTAAGGACAACACGATCATGATCTGGAACCGTCCTGACTTGATGAATCGGCTAGCCGGCCTCCTCTGGGGGCTGGGGCTATTGCTCATTCTGGTGTCAGGTGTGCTCATGGTTATTCGCATGCCGTTCTTTCCGGTGCGCGATGTGGTGCTGACGAAGCCGCTGGAGCGTGTGCAGCTGGAAGATATTCGTGCGGGCATCGCGCCATTCATCGGCGGCAACTTCTTTACGGTCGATCTCAAAGCGATCCGTCAGGGCGCCGAGCAACAGCCGTGGGTGTATCGCGCCGATGTGCGTCGTCAGGGTTTTGGCAGTTTGGCATTGAGCATTGATGAGCAAGTGCCGACAGCACGCTGGGGCAATGAAGGTACACGCACCACCTCGGAGTGGCTCAACCGCGATGGCGAAGTCTTTGAAGTGCCTGATAGCTCACTGGGTGGTGCCGGACAGGGTTTGCCGGTGCTGCACGGCCCGTTGGATACGGGCAATGAATTGATGACCCGTTACGTGCGCTACAGCAAGCTGCTTGAACCAACCGGGCGCACCATTCGCCAGCTGGATCTCAGCCCGCGCCTGTCTTGGAGCATGCGTCTTGATAACGGTACGCGCGTTGAGATGGGGCGTGAGCGCACCCTCAAC
>JBFYKG010000078.1:0-6764 GCA_041311015.1 Rhodocyclaceae bacterium
GCCAGAGTGGCGGCGCGCCGCAGGAGCGAACCGGCAATGGGGAGTTGCAGCTGCCAGCGATCCGTGGCCACCTGCCAGGCGGGCGTCTGCCGCCAGCGGTGGGCGAGCCCGTAGGTGGCGCCAGCCAGAATCAGGAACGCGGGGGGACCGAAGTCGCGCACCCATGCCGAACCATCGATGATGAGGCGGGTTGGCAAAGGCAGGTTTGCACCAAAACTGCGGAAGCTCTCTTCAAAAGTCGGTACCACGTAAATCAGTAATAACAGCGTAATCAGCAGTGCGATGCTAAGAATCGCCAGGGGATAGGTCAGTGCCCCGCGCAGTTTGCCGCGAATGGCGAGCATCTTTTCCTGGTAGTCGGCCACCCGGGCCAGCATCTCGTCGAGCCGGCCGGATTGTTCGCCGGCAGCGACCAGCGTGCAGGTGAGCGCGTTGAAGTTTTCCGGATGCCGGGCGAGCGCCACCGAGAGTGCGGCACCGGTTTGCACGTCCGTGCGAACCTGCAACAACAGGTGGGTGGCGGTCGGGTTTTCCTGACTGCGGGCAATGATGTCGAGTGCGGCCAGAATCGGTACCCCGGCGCGAATCAGGGTGGCCAACTGCCGGAGGAGAAAGCACACCGTTTTGGCGGGAATCCGGGGCGGGCGACGACGGGTGCGACCGACTCGGGTCGGGGTAATGCCCTGGCGGCGCAGTTCGATGCGCGCCCGCACCTCGCTGTTGGCCAGCAGTTCCCCGTTCAGGTTGGCCCCGTCTGCAGCAATTCCCGCCCAGCGGAAACGTTGCAGTTTGCCAACAGCCGGCGGGGGTGTCAGGCGAGATTCAGGCATCGGTGGCCGCAAGGACTTCGTCGAGCGAGGTATCGCCGGCCATCACCTTGGCCAGACCCGCTTGCCGCAGATCGGCCACACCCTCCAGTCGAGCCTGTCGGGCAATGTCCAGCGTACTGCCGTTATCAAGGATGATCTGTTGCAATGAGGTGCTGACCGGTAGCACTTCAAAAATACCAAGTCGGCCACGATAGCCGGTCTGCCGGCATTGGGGGCAGCCGCCCGGCTCGTAGATCTGTTGTGCCCCCGAGACTAGCGACTGCACATCGGCTTCGGGGAGGCCGGTGGCACGCAGCATCTCGCTGTCGGGTGTGCTGAGCGCAACCTTGCAGGCACAGAGTCGCCGGATCAGGCGCTGCGCCACGATCAGCAGCACACTACCGGCCACATTGAAAGCGGGCAGACCCAGCTGACGCAATCGTTCCAGACTTGCCGGCGCTGAGCGCGTATGCAGCGTCGATAACACCAGGTGGCCAGTCTGTGCGGCTTTGACCGCAATGTCGGCAGTCTCGAAATCACGGATCTCACCCACCATCAAAATGTCCGGGTCTTGCCGCATGAAGGCACGCAGCGCGGTGGCAAAGCTGAGCCCGATCCGGTCATCGATGTTGACCTGGTTGATGCCGGAAACGGGGATTTCCACCGGGTCTTCTGCCGTCGCAATGTTGACGCCGGGCTGGTTGAGCGCGTTCAGGCAGGCATAGAGGGAGACGGTTTTTCCCGAACCCGTTGGGCCGGTGACCAGAATCATGCCGCTGGGTTGGCGGATCGCACGCAGCAATGCCGAGCGTTGGAGATCTGACATGCCCAGTTGCTCGATCGACAACCGCGCGTTCTGCCGGTCGAGGATGCGGAGCACGATCTTTTCGCCGTAGAGTGTGGGCATGGTGCTGATCCGGAAATCGACCGGATTGCCGTTATCGGTCTCGACCCGCATCTGGCCGTCCTGAGGTAAGCGCTTTTCCGCAATGTTGAGCCGCGATAGCACCTTGAGGCGGGAAGCCAGCATGCTGCGGATGTCAGCCGGCGGTGTTTCTGCATCCTGAAGCAGGCCATCCACGCGAAAGCGAATGCGATAGCTGGTTTCGTAGGGCTCGAAGTGAATATCCGATGCATCGCTGGCGACCGCCTCGGATAGGATCCGGTGCAGAAAGCGGACAGCGGGCGCATCGTCCACCCCTGAAGGCGCTTCGGGTAGTGCCGCTTCGGGCGGGCGGTCATGGGCGTGCTCTGAAAAAGCGTCACCATAGAGTGCCGCAACCCGCGTGCTGGCTTTTGCAAGCTCACGGCAGTCGGCCACCATGGCGACGATACCGAGGCCGGTTTGAAACCGGGCCAGACTGATCAGGCTCTCGTCGGTGGGGTCGGCCATGGCCAGGGTCAGCTGGCGATCCCGGCGATCGATCGGCAGAAACCGGGCGTCACCGTACAGCGATGCCGGCAGCGTTGCAATCGGCAGTGTTGCTGCCAGTACCGATGGCAAGGCTAATGGAAACCCGAACCTATGATTGATCAGAGTGGCGAGCGATGCGCTATCGATGACGCCGGCCTGCACCAGTTCTTCAGGTAGGCTGCTTTGTCGTTGGGTGGCCCGGGTGGTGGCGCGGTCGATGGCTTCGGCTGTGCATCGCCCGCTTTCGATGAGTGCGCGAGCGAGGGCGCTCATAGACTCCGGTCGAGCAGAACTTCCAGTACGAAACGGCTGCCCACATAGGCAAGGAGCAGCGAAATAAAGCCGGCAATCGTCCAGCGCGTTGCCTTCTGGCCCCGCCAGCCCCGTAAATGACGACCCAGCAGCAAGGCGCCGAAGATCAGCCAGGAGATCAGGGCAAAAATGGTTTTATGGTCCGCCCGGATCCATTGGCCGTAAAACTGTTCGGAGACCAGCAGACCGGTCGCCAGCGAGGCGGTGAGCAGCAGGAAGGCAATGCCCAGCATCCGGAACAGCAGGTTTTCCATCCGCAGTAACGGCGGGAACCGGCGCTCGGCCGTCAGGCGTTGCGGGTGGTGCAGATCCCGTTCGGCAACCCAGAGCAGGCAGGCCTGCAGCGTGGCCAGCAGGAAGACGCCATAGGCCAGCATGGCCAGAATGAAGTGCACCCGGAAGAGGAACGCGTCGATGTGCACCAGCGGATGCTCGGCGGGAAAAATCAGCGGCAGGAGCACGCCGGCCGTTGTGGTTGGCAGAATCAGCGCCAGTAGGCCGCGCTGGCGATAGGCCAGGCTTTCGAAGCCGTGTAACACCACGGCCAGCCAGAAAATGACCGAGATGGCCAGGGCGAATGAGAAGCGGACTGTGCCGCCACCAAACATGTCGAAATACAGTGCGCCGGCATGCGCAACCAGAGCAAACCCAAACAGCACCGGCGAGACACCGGCTGTAGGCGGTTGATGATCTGCCACGTTTTGACCCAGCGTGGCCCGGGCCAGCCGGGCGCCAGAGTGGGCGGCAACCTGACGCAACACCTGCCAGCTCAGCAGGCCATAGGCCAGGGCAGCAGCCAGCGTCAGAAGGGTAGCAAGGGTCAGGGTCATCGCAAACAGAGAGGGAACGTTACAATCGGGGGATACAATTCCGGGGACGAACCCCATTTATATCACGGTGGGGCGGCGATGCAGCAAGAAGTCATCGACCCGCCTCAAGACCTACACGCTGGAACATTCATGCTGGAAAACCTGACCCAACGATTAAGCCGTGTCATGAAAACCATGCGCGGCGAAGCCCGCATGACCGAAAGCAATATCGGGGATGCGTTGCGTGAAGTGCGCATGGCACTGCTTGAAGCCGATGTGGCGCTGCCGGTGGTCAAGGATTTCGTGGCGCAGGTCAAAGAGAAGGCGCTCGGCGAAGAAGTCGTTGGCTCGCTGACCCCCGGCCAAGCCTTTGTTGGCGTGGTACACGAGCAGCTAAAGCAGCTGATGGGCGAGGCGCAGGTGCCGCTGGCGCTAAATCAGCAGCCCCCGGCGATTATTCTGATGGCGGGTTTGCAGGGCGCGGGTAAAACCACCACCGTCGGCAAGCTGGCGCGCTGGCTCAAGCAGCAGCACAAGAAGAAAGTCATGGTCGTGTCGTGTGACGTGTATCGTCCGGCCGCGATTGAACAGCTCAAGCACGTGGCCGGCCAGGTCGGCGCCGAATTCTTCCCGTCGTCTCCCGATCAGAAGCCGGCCGAGATTGCCGCAGCGGCAGTGGATTGGGCGCGCAAGCATCACGAAGAGGTGCTCATTGTCGATACGGCCGGTCGCCTGGCCATCGACGAAGCCATGATGGATGAGATCAAGGCATTGCACGCGCAGCTCAACCCCATCGAAACCCTCTTCGTGGTTGATGCCATGCTGGGTCAGGATGCGGTCAACACGGCCAAGGCCTTTAACGAAGCCTTGCCGCTCACCGGCGTGGTGCTCACCAAGCTGGATGGGGATGCGCGCGGTGGTGCGGCGTTGTCGGTGCGTGCCGTCACCGGCAAACCGATCAAGTTTGTCGGGGTGGCTGAAAAGCTCGATGGCCTGGAGCCGTTCTATCCGGATCGGATGGCCTCACGCATCCTCGGCATGGGCGACATCCTCTCACTGGTCGAAGCCGCCTCGCAGCAGGTGGATATGGATCAGGCCGCCGCGATGGCGCAGAAGATCAAATCCGGCAAGGGTTTTGATCTGAATGACTTCCGGGCGCAGGTGGCACAGATGCGCCAGATGGGCGGCATGTCGGCGCTGATGGATAAATTGCCCGCCAAGTTTGCCGAGGCCGCGGCCAATATGCCGGCGGGGAGTGACGACAAAATGGCCCGCCGCATCCAGGGCATCATCGACAGCATGACTCCGGGCGAACGTAGCAACCCGGAACTCATCAAAGCCAGCCGCAAGCGCCGTATTGCCACGGGCGCCGGCGTGCAGGTGCAGGATGTGAACCGCTTACTGAATCAGTTTGAACAGACGCAGAAGATGATGAAGCAGTTCGGCAGCATGTTCAAAGGCAAGGGCGGCATGATGAAGGCGATGCGGGGCGCCAAATCTCTTTTCGGCGGCAAACTGCCTTTTTAGACCGACTGCGCCAGCGTTTTGCGCAAGTAATCGACGACACCCGCCCGATCAATCATCGTGGCTTCGGCGTCGCGACGACCCTTGACCTCGATCTGGCCGGCGGCCAGGCCTTTCTCCCCGATCACCAGACGCTGCGGGATGCCGAGTAGCTCCATATCGGCAAACATGACGCCGGGGCGTTCGTTACGATCATCGAGCAATACGTCAAAGCCGGCAGTGATCAGTTCTTCATAAAGCTCGCTGGCGGCCTGCTGGATAGCTGGTGACTTGTGGTACCCCATTGGCACAATGGCGACCGTGAATGGCGCAATCGCGGCCGGGAAGGCGATGCCCTTGTCATCGTGGTTCTGCTCAATAGCCGAGCCGACAATGCGTGTGACGCCAATGCCGTAACAACCCATTTCCATGACTTCGCTTTTGCCTTCTTCGCTGAGGAAGGTACAGCCGAGTGCTTCGGCGTATTTGGTGCGTAGCTGGAAGATGTGGCCCACTTCAATGCCGCGCACGATGTCGAGCACGCCCTGGCCATCCGGCGACGGATCGCCAGCCACCACGTTGCGGATATCGGCCACTTCCGGCTCGGGCAGGTCACGCCCAAAGTTGACCCCGGTCAGGTGCGTGTCATAGGCGTTAGCGCCACAGGCAAAATTAGCCATCACGGCCACGGAGCGATCCGCGATGACGCGGATGCCGGCCTTGATACCCACCGGACCAATAAAGCCGGGGATGCAGCCGAGCGCTTCTTTCACTTCGTCTTCGCGGGCGAAGCGGAAAGCGCCGATGCCTTCAATTTTTCCGGCTTTGATTTCGTTCAGTTCGTGGTCGCCGCGCAGCAGGAGTAGCACAACACCGGCGGTTTCGCCTTCGCCGACTTCCGGCACGATGGCCAGGGTTTTGACGAGGCCCGACAGCGGGATGTTCAGAGCCTGGGCCACGTCGTCGCAGCGAGATTTTTTCGGTGTCGCCACGCTGGCCATGGTGGCAGCAGCAGCCGGCCGTGGGGTGGTTGGCGCCAGGGCTTCGGCCAGCTCCACGTTGGCGGCAAAATCGGAGGTGGGGCAGAAAGCGATATCGTCTTCGCCGGAATCAGCCAGCACGTGGAATTCGTGCGAACCGGTGCCGCCAATCGAACCGGTGTCAGCGGCTACGGCGCGGAAGCGCAAACCCAGGCGCGTAAAGATACGGCTGTATGTGTCATACATCACACGGTATTCGCGCTGCAGATCTTCAAAGCTGGTGTGGAAGGAATAGCCATCCTTCATCAGAAACTCGCGGCCGCGCATCACGCCAAAGCGTGGGCGAATTTCGTCACGGAACTTGGTCTGGATCTGGTACAGGTGAATGGGCAGCTGACGATAGCTCTTGATTTCCTTGCGCACAAAATCGGTCACCACTTCTTCATGGGTCGGGCCGATCACGAATTCGCGCTGGTGACGGTCTTTAAAGCGGAGTAGTTCCGGGCCGTACTGTTCACCGCGACCCGATTCCTGCCAGAGCTCGAAGGGTTGCACGGCGGGCATCAGCATTTCCAGTGCGCCGGCCCGGTTCATTTCGTCACGGACAATCGCTTCGACTTTGCGCAGGGTGCGCAGCCCCATCGGCGTCCAGCTGTACACGCCCGAGGCCAGGCGACGGATCAGCCCGGCGCGCAGCATCAGCTTTTGGCTGATCACTTCGGCGTCAGAGGGGGCTTCTTTAAGGGTGGTGATCAGAAACTGGGAGGAGCGCATAGCAAAGCCTGAGGTTGGGGCGTTCACGCGGCTGCGGAGCGCCAAATCGCAATAAAAGCGGCATTTTAGCGGAACCCGGCTTTCGTCTGTTGGGTGGATGTGCCAGAATCAGGGCAATTTCAAATTAACGCAGGTGATTTATGCTAGATCGTGAAGGCTATCG
>JBFYKG010000012.1:0-24586 GCA_041311015.1 Rhodocyclaceae bacterium
GGGCTCAAGACGGCCGTGCTGACCAAAGTGAAAGCAGCCGAGGCTGAGGGTGGGCTTACGGATTCGGGTCGGGCCGCGTTAGCCGCTGCCGTGCAGGCAGCCATTACTGATGTGCTGGTGGCCAAGTGTGTGCAGGCGCTTAAGCAGACGGGCTTGTCGCGGTTGGTGGTGGCGGGCGGCGTGGGTGCCAACCGGCATTTAAGGGCCGCCCTGGTAACGGCCTGCCAGCGGCGCAAGTGCGAGGTGTATTTTCCGGAGCTGAGTCTTTGTACCGACAATGGCGCCATGATCGCGCTGGCCGGTCTGCTCCGGCTGACTTCAGGGGCGGTACCTAAAGCAGCCGGCGGTTTCTCGGTAAAACCGCGCTGGCCACTGATTGACGCCTAGCCGCTCTTTTTGCTGCCGATCCGGGTTTCCTGGCCAGCCAGCAGTCGGCGCAGGTTGCCGGCATGCTTGATCAGGAGAATCGAGGCCATCAGCGTCACCGGTACGATTACCGGCGTGGGTAGCCCCATAAAGACAGCATAGATGGGTGCCAGCAGTGCCGCAGTGATGGCCGATAGTGACGAGTAGCGCAGCGTAAACGCCATAAAGAGCCAGGTGCCCAGGGTGGCGAGGCCAAGCGGCCAGTACAGCGCGAGCAACACGCCCGCCGAGGTGGAGACACCCTTGCCGCCCTTGAAGCCCAGCGTGACCGGAAACACATGACCAAAGAAGGCAATCAGCCCGATCCAGCCCAGCAGATCGGCCGGCAGGCCCATCAATGATGCAACACCGATGGCGATGGCGCCTTTGGCCGCGTCGCCAAACAGCGTGAGAAAAGCCGCCAGCTTGTTGCCGGTGCGCAGCACATTGGTGGCACCCGGGTTGCCCGAGCCGAAGGAGCGCGGGTCGGCCAGGCCAAAGGCTTTGGAAACCACTACGGCAAACGGGATGCAGCCGATCAGGTAGGCCGCAATGGCGGCGCCGATAAAGAGTGCAGGGGTGGTTTCCTGCAGGGGCAGAATCTGGGCGAGCAAATCAGGCGTCATGGCAGTCTCGTCTAACGATGGGCGCGTCCGTCAGCTACAATGCGGCCGCAGCATGCGCATTGTAGCGCGCCAGACCGTTTAACGATTTTGTGCCATGGACATCATCTTCATCGACTCGCTTCGTGTTGAAACCCTGATCGGTATTTATCCGCGGGAGCGGATTGTGCCGCAGCCGGTGGTGATCGATCTCAAGATCGGCCACTCCACCGCCACGGCGGGTGCCAGCGATGATATCCACGACACAATTGACTACGCCGAAGTCGTCAGCCGGCTGCGTAGTGTGTTGGCCGAAAAACATTTTCTGTTGCTGGAAAAGCTGGCCGAGTTTGTGGCAACGCTGTTGCTGGAAGATTTTGGGGCGCAGTGGGTGCAGGTGTCAGTGGCCAAACTGGGCATGATGCCGGGCGTGGCACGCGTCGGCGTGGTGATTGAACGGTCGGCATAATCATTTGCGGAGCATCGGTTAGATGCACCGCGATCAAAGGCGCCCTCATCGACAAAAAGCGTCGCAAATCGGGCTAACCTTTGAATCGCGATACATCCGATAACGTCTTCTGGTTTTGCGGGCTTGGCCCATGCCTCGGCACGGCGACTTAGCCTCGGGGGTGGTGTTTCTCATGCAGCGACTTCAAGCGCTCGCGGGCCACATGCGTATAGATCTGCGTTGTCGTAATGCTGGCATGTCCCAGCAGTAACTGCACCACGCGCAAATCGGCGCCATGGTTGATCAGGTGCGTGGCAAAGGCATGGCGCAGCACGTGCGGTGATAGGCGTTCACGCGGAATACCCGCTTTAACGCCGTAGCGTTTGATGATCTGCCAGAAGCCCTGGCGCGTTAGCGGGTTTGTTTTCTGACCAATAAAAAGTACATCGGCGGGTTGGCCATCGGTGAGCTCGAGTCGGGCCCAGCCCATGTAGCGTTGAATCGCATCCAGTGCAGCTTCACCCAGCGGGACGAGGCGTTCCTTGTCGCCTTTGCCCATCACCCGCACGACACCCATGTCTCGGTTCAGATCGGTAAGCCGCAGGTTAACGAGTTCCGAGACGCGCAGCCCGGTGGCGTAAAGCACTTCCAGCATGGCCAGGTCGCGCAGGCCGCGAGCGGTGTTCTGATCGGGGGCTTCAAGCAAGGCCTCTACATGCGCTTCGCTTAGCGTCTTGGGGAGTCGGCCGGGTTTGATGGGCATGACCAGCGTGCGTGTCGGGTCATCCGCGCGCTCACCTCGTGAAACTGACCAGCGGTAGTAACGGCGCAGGGTCGAGATAGCGCGTGCCTGCGAGCTCTGTTTGTGCGTTTGGGCCAGATGCGCGACATAGCGGTTGAGGTCGGCATCGGTTGCCGTTTGTAACCCGCTGTGATGTTTGATCAGCCAGTGGGCCAGTGCCGTCAGATCGCGTCGGTAGCTGGAGAGTGAATTGGCCGAAAGACCGGCTTCCAGCCAGAGGCTATCGCAGAAGATATCGACGATCTTCTGTGCCTCTGTGGGTAATGGCGGTTGTGAGGGTGCTCTAGGCATTGGCTTCCCGCGCCAGCAACCAGGCTTTCAGTGCCAGCTTGGGCCCATCGCTGGCATGGTCAAAGCCCGTTAGCCGATTTCTACCGGCCGACACAATGCGGTGGCAGGGCACGATCATCGGTAAGGGGTTGCTGCCCAGCGCCTGGCCGACGGCACGGGGTGCGCTGTGTAGTTGTCTGGCCAGATTTCCATAAGTCATTGTGTCGCCATGACGTGTAGCGCAGAGCGCAGCACGGAGACGCTCTTGAAACGCGGTCCGGGGTGCGGTCAGCGGTAGCGTGAACGTAAATGCAGGATCAGCGAACCAGTTTGCCAATTGCAGCCGGATGGTTTCGAGCAGTGGATCACGCCGGGCGCAGACCGTGGCTTTGGCCGGCGCGGCCGGTTGGCCGACGCACCAGGCGATTTCATCCAGCGCGTCACCATCCGGCGATAGCCGGATACCCAGATAGATCAAATGGCCAAGCGACTCGGGTGCCTGTGGTGCAACGTCGCCCAGTTTCAGAACGGCATCAAAGTAATCGATGCCGTGGTGCATCTCAGCCGCGGGTTTCGCCATGGCCCAGCACGATCCACTTCTGCGAGGTCAGGCCTTCCAGGCCCACCGGGCCACGCGCATGGATCTTGTCGGTCGAGATGCCAATCTCGGCGCCCAGACCGTATTCGAAGCCATCCGCAAAACGGGTCGAGGCATTGACCATCACCGAGCTGGAATCGACTTCGCGCAGGAAGCGCATGGCGTTGCCATAGTGATCGGTCACGATGGATTCGGTGTGCTGCGACGAGTAGGTGTTGATGTGCGTGATCGCTTCGTCCAGACCGGCCACTACCTTGACGGCAATGATCGGTGCCAGAAATTCCTCAAACCAGTCCTGCTCGGTCGCGGCAATCGCCTGCGGCAGCAACGACTGAGTTTCCGAGCAACCACGGATCTCGACACCTTTGCCCGTGAGCATGGCGCCGATGCGGGGCAGCAGGTCTTTCGCCACGCTGCGGGCAACCAGCAGTGATTCCGTCGTATTGCAGGTGCCGTAACGTTGCGTCTTGGCGTTCTCGACAATACGGAGTGCCATGTCAGGATTGGCATCATCGTCGATGTAGACGTGGCAGTTGCCATCCAGGTGCTTGATCATCGGGACGCGCGATTCTTTGATCAGGCGTTCGATGAGGCCCTTGCCGCCGCGTGGCACGATCACATCAATGTCGTCGCGCAGCGTGATCAGAATGCCGACTGCTGCACGATCAGTGGTGTCGATGCACTGTACGCCCTGGGCAGGCAGGCCAGCCGCCGCCAGCGCCTGTTGTACCAGCGCCGCAATCGCACGGTTGCTGTTCAGCGCTTCGGAGCCGCCCCGCAGAATGGTGGCATTGCCCGATTTGATGCACAGCGCGGCTGCGTCGGCCGTGACATTTGGGCGGGCTTCATAGATGATGCCGATCACCCCGAGCGGCACGCGCATCTTGCCGACCTGAATGCCGGAAGGGCGTGTGCTCATATCCGAAATGCTGCCCACAGGATCGGGCAGGGTGGCGATCTGTTCGACGCCCTCGGCCATGGACGCAATGCCTTTGTCGCTGAGCGTCAGGCGGTCGAGCATGGCGGCTTCCAGACCATTCTTGCGGGCAGCGTCCAGATCCTGTTCGTTGGCGGCGCGCAGGGCAGCCGCCTGTTCACGAATCAGCCGGGCCAGCGTGATCAGGGCGTTGTTCTTTTGCTCAGTCGAGGCACGTGCCATGCCGCGTGATGCTGCACGCGCATCCTTGGCGAGTTGGCGGATCGACTGGTCGAGGGCGGTGTTGGTTTGTGTGGTCATAGAGCAATGATGCCTGTCAGCAGAGTTTTAAGGCAAGTGCAGCGAGTTCGGTCCATGGATCGCCCTGGCCGATGCCTTTGGCCAGCCGGTCCAGTCGGGCGATCTGTTCGAGCGCGACCCGCCAGCCGATTTTGGTGCGACGCTGGGCCGCAGTGCGTAACTGCTGGGCACGTTGCGGGGGCATCCGCATGCTCCGCAAGCGCTCATCGGGCGAGCCACCGGGGGCCGTCAGTTGCACCAGTGCCCGGATATCTTCGGCCAGCCAGAACAGGATCAGCGGCAGGGCCTCGCCCTGTTCACGCAGACCAGCCAGCGTGCGGGAGAAGCGATCCACGTCGCCATCGAGCAGCGCGCCGCGCAGGCTGTCCATGTCGAGCCGGGAGACGTCGACGACGGCGGCTTTGATCTGATCCAGCGTCAGCGGGCCGGCCGGGTAGAGCAGGCCGAGCTTGAGCACTTCCTGGTTGGCGGCGAGCAGATTGCCTTCGACATGGTGCGCGATGTATTCCAGCGCATCGGGGGGTGCCGATTGCTGCTGGCGGGCTAGGCGTTCGGCAATCCAGCGCGGCAATGCCTTGATGCCGGGCGGGATGCAGGGGATGACGATGGCGTGTTTGCTGCTGGTGAAGTTCTGGAACCAGGCGGCCTTCTGCTCGCGCCAGCCGAATTCGTGCAGGGTCATCAGGATGATGAAATCGGCCGCGGCGGCAGGTGCGCTATCCAGCACCGCCTGCAGGGCTTCGGGGCCGCCCCGGCCCAGCTTGCCGGTGGGTACACGCAATTCGACAATCTTGCTGCCCCCGAAGAGCGAGCCGCCCTGGGTGGCGTAGGCCAGTTGCTTCCAGTCAAACGGGTGGCTGACGGTTAGCACCTCGCGCTCATCGAACCCCTTGTCCCGTGCTGCCGCCCGGATGGCATCGGCGGCTTCGATCACAAGCAGTGGGTCGTCACCGTGAATCGCGTAGATAGGGGCCAGCGGGCCGTTCAGATGGGCAGCCAGACGGCTGGTGCCATCCGTGCCGCCCAGATTCACTGCATGCCCCCGAGCGGTTGCATGCCCGATGGCGACATCAGCGGCTGCTCGGTGGTCTGCGGTACGGACTCCGGACTACGGACCCCTGTTTCCGATTTCGGCTTCTTCGGTGCGGTCAGTACGGTGCCCGGTGGCACACGAATCGTCGACAGGCGTTGCAGCACCTGGATGGCGGCATCGTTCTGCATGTCGCGGATCAGCAGCTGGTCTTCCTGCTCTTTCGACAGGACTTCCTGCGGTGTCTGCGGGTTGAACGAGATTTCGCGCATCAGCTCAATCGTCGTCGGCGGATACAGCTCGAGCCCGCTGCCTGAATCGACCCGGAAGCCCAGGCGATAGGTGAGGCGGTATTCGCGGGCCAGACCGGTCGGGTTCACAGCCACCACCGTCTTCGTCTGCTGATCGCCGAGGACGCGCAACACCACCTGCGCCCGATCCTTGTATTCATCAGGCACGACACCAATACCGTTGGCGCGCAGCTGCGATTTCAGAACCTGGGCAAAGGGTGAGGTATCAGCCACGCCGGCCACGTAGACCGTCTTGAACGGCAGATCGACACTGAGTGCGCCGCGCAGCTTGAAACCGCAACCGGCTGCAATGGCCAGCACGACCAGGCCGAGCAGACCCGCCCGCAGTTGCCTGATACCGGTGAGCTGAAGCAGTGTCGACATGATCGATCTTTCTTGTGAGGGTCAGTTTAGGCGACGATGTTGACGAGGCGGCCGGGCACAACCACCACCTTTTTGGGTGCGGCGCCGTTGAGCTGCTTCTGCGCGGCCTCACTGGCCAGGGCGGCAGCTTCGATCGCGGCCTTATCAGCCTCGGCAGCCACGCGGATGCTGCCCCGCAATTTACCGTTGATCTGCAGCATCAGTTCGATTTCCGATTGCACCAGCGCCGCCGGGTCGCAGACCGGGAAGCGTTGTGTGGCAACATTTTGGCCCGGGCGTAGCTCGGCATAAATGGCTTCGCCAATGTGCGGCACGATCGGGAACAGCATCAGCACGGCGGCCTCGAGCAGTTCCTGACGCAGGGCGCGACCAGACGCATCGTTGAGCAGCGTTTTGTCGGCGGCGTTGAGCAGTTCCATCACGGCGGCAATCACCGTATTGAATTGCTGGCGGCGACCGTAGTCGTCGGACACCTTCTGGATCGTCTGGTGCAGTTTGCGGCGGAGCTCTTTCTGCGGGTCGCTAAGGACGGTGTCGTTGTTGGCGGCAGCAACAATACCGACGCTGACATGCTCGAAGGCCAGCTTCCACAAACGACGTAGAAAGCGGTGCGCGCCTTCAACGCCAGCATCTGACCATTCCAGTGATTGATCCGGTGGGCTGGCGAACATCATGAACAGGCGTGCCGTATCGGCGCCGTACTGATCAATCAGAATCTGCGGATCGACGCCATTGTTCTTGGACTTCGACATCTTTTCCGTGCCGCCGACAATCACCGGCTGGCCGTCGGCTTTGAGCACCGCACCGGTGGGGCGACCACGGTCATCCGTCGCCACATCCACATCCGCCGGGTTGAACCACAGCTTCTTGCCATTCTCCGCTTCGCGGTAGAAGGTGGGTGCGACCACCATGCCCTGTGTCAGCAGGTTGGCGAAAGGCTCGTTGAGTTCAAAACCGCTGTTCTGGAACAGACCGACATCGCGCATCAGCTTGGTGAAGAAGCGCGCGTAGAGCAGATGCAGAATGGCATGTTCGATACCGCCGATGTACTGATCGACACCACCCTTCAGCCAGTACGCCGCCCGTTGATCGACCATCTGGTCGGCGTTGTCCGGGCAGGCGTAGCGCACGAAATACCACGACGATTCCACAAAGGTATCCATGGTGTCGGTCTCGCGCTTGGCGGCTTTGCCGCACTTGGGGCACGTCGTTTCATAAAATTCAGGCATGCGTGCCAGTGGTGAACCGGCACCGGTGATTTCCACATCTTCGGGCAGCACCACCGGCAACTGATCATCCGGAACCGGTACGTCGCCGCAATCGGCGCAATGGATGATCGGGATCGGACAGCCCCAGTAACGCTGGCGGGAGATGCCCCAGTCGCGCAGGCGGAACTGGGTCTTTTTTTCACCCAGGCCCTTGGCATACAAGTCGCCCGCAATCTTGTCGACGGCTTGCTGGTAGTTCAGGCCGTCATAAGCACCGGAGGCCATGCAAACGCCGCGTTGTTTGTCGCCGTACCATTCCTGCCAGGCTGCCGTGTCAAAGGTTTCGCCCTCGACGGCGATGACTTGCTTCATCGGCAGGTGGTATTTTTGGGCAAAGGCAAAGTCGCGTTCGTCGTGGGCCGGCACGGCCATCACGGCGCCATCGCCATACCCCATCAGCACATAGTTGCCGACCCACACCGGCACTTGCTCGCCGGTGAGCGGGTGGGTCACGGTATAGCCGGTATCAACGCCGGATTTTTCCATGGTGGCCAAATCGGCTTCCGCCACGCCCCCCTGTTTGCAGTCGGCGATAAACGCTGCAACCGCCGGGTTATTTTCTGCGGCACGCAGCGCCAGCGGGTGCTCTGGGGCAACGGCTACATAGGTCACGCCCATGATGGTATCGGCGCGCGTGGTGAATACCCACAGCTTGTCGTCCTGACCGTCCAGCGTGTAGGGGAAGGCGAAACGCACACCCACACTCTTGCCGATCCAGTTCTTCTGCATCAGGCGGACCTGTTCCGGCCAGCCGGTCAGCGAGTCCAGATCGGTCAGCAGTTCATCGGCGTACTTTGTGATCGCCATGTAGTACATGGGGATCTCGCGCTTTTCAATCAGTGCGCCCGAACGCCAGCCGCGGCCGTCGATGACCTGTTCGTTAGCGAGCACGGTGTGATCTACCGGGTCCCAGTTCACGGTCCCCAGCTTTTTGTAGATCAGCCCCTTTTCATAGAGACGGGTAAACAGCCATTGTTCCCAGCGGTAGTACTCGGGGGTGCAGGTGGCCAGCTCGCGCGACCAGTCAAAGGCAAAGCCCAGGCGCTGCAATTGCGCGCGCATGGCGTCAATGTTTTCGTAGGTCCACTTGGCGGGCGGCACGTTGTTCTGCAGGGCCGCGTTTTCTGCGGGCATGCCGAACGCATCCCAGCCCATGGGTTGCAGCACGTTGTAGCCCTGCATGCCGTGATAACGCGCCAGCACATCGCCGATGGTGTAGTTGCGTACATGCCCCATGTGCAGTTTGCCGCTGGGGTAGGGGAACATGGAAAGGCAGTAGTACTTCGGCTTATCCGGGTTTTCTACGGCGAGATCGGTCTTGGCGTTGTGCCAGTGTTTTTGCGCGGCCGTTTCAATATCGGCGGGCAGATATTTTTCCTGCATGGCGTTCTATCGTGGTGAATGCTTCAAAACGCCTGATTATACCGGCCCGAAGGGGTTGGGCGGGTTGTAGATATGCGTGGTTCACTCAGACGCCGCTTGCGCGCCGATTCGTTCACCAGCGCTATCTGCAACCCACCCGAGGGGGCGGTTTAGCGCGCCAGATTGGGCGGCGTCATTGCCTGCTGCCAGAAGCGCGCAACAGCGCCACCGGTGACCAGCGCCATATCAGTCATGCGGCCATAGTGGCGGTAGAGCCAGCCAAAGCCGTTGGGCTGTTCCGTGTAGTCCGGGGTAATCGGCAGACCCGCTTCGTCGCCAATGCGCTCGATGAAACGATCCATCAGCGCCTTGGGGTCGCACTCGTCGCCTAGTTCCTGGCAGGTCAGATCCCACAGTGCTTTGGCGCGGGCATCGCTGATTCCGGCGCGGCCGGCAAACCACGGCAGCACCTCGGGGTAAGGCGGGGTTTTTGTAACGCTATGATTTTTTGCGTTTTTCATCGTATTTCTCCTGGGGTCGGGGCGGGTAATCCCCGGTTGTTTATGCAAGAAGGCTTTTTGTGAAAGCCCGCTTTGCTGCATTGCACAACAGTATGGAGGGTATAACGCCGGATTTCAAGTTTTGTTGACCGCAAAGGTAAAACCTATTTAATTACAGTGCGTTATAAAACCCGAATCTTTCGCCGGATAATACGGCAATATGAATGCATCGATCCCGGAAGCCTTTGGTGGCCCGCTGGGTGGGGCGCCGGCGGAGCGGGCGAATCCACTATTGGCAGGGCTGAACGAGCCGCAACGTGCGGCCGTTTGCTTGCCGGCATCTGAGGCCCCTGCGCATGCACTTATTCTGGCGGGTGCCGGATCGGGTAAGACCCGGGTGCTGACGACGCGGATTGCCTGGTTGCTTCAGACCGGGCAGGTATCCCCGCAGGGCATTCTGGCGGTGACCTTTACCAACAAGGCGGCACGCGAGATGCTGACGCGCCTGTCGGCGATGGTGCCGTTTAATGTGCGCAATCTCTGGGTCGGTACGTTCCATGGCTTGTGCCACCGGCTGTTGCGTACGCACTGGCGGGCAGCGCGTTTGCCCGAGACCTTCCAGATCCTGGATACGGGCGACCAGCAGGCGGCGATCAAGCGCCTGATCAAGGCGATGGGCGTGGATGAAGAGCGCTTTCCGGCGCGCGACATGATGTATTACATCAATGCGCTCAAGGAGCAGGGCATCCGTTCCGGTCAGGCCGAGGCGCACGATGCGCATACCCGCCGCAAGGTGGAGATCTACGCCGAGTATGAAGTGCAATGCCAGCGCGAGGGCGCAGTGGACTTTGCCGAACTCCTGTTGCGCGCGTATGAACTGTTGCAACAGGATGAAGCGCTTCGCACGCATTACCAGCAGCGCTTCCGCCATATTCTGGTGGATGAGTTCCAGGATACCAACCCGTTGCAATACGCCTGGTTGCAGTTGCTGTGTGGGCCGCAGGCCTCGATTTTTGCAGTGGGTGACGACGATCAGTCGATCTATGCCTTCCGTGGTGCGGATGTGGCAAACATGCGCGGCTTTGAGCGTGACTATGCCCGGGGCAATGTGATCCGCCTGGAGCAGAACTACCGTTCGCACGGCAATATTCTGTCAGCGGCGAATGCACTCATTACGAATAACGCCGATCGCCTCGGCAAGAACCTGTGGACTGATGCCGGCGAGGGTGAAAAGATCCGCGTGTTCCAGGGCGTGTCGGATCTGGACGAAGCGCGTTACATCATCGAAGAAATTGGTGAGCTCAATCGCGAGGGCATTCCGCGCCATCAGATCGCGCTGCTCTATCGCTCCAATGCCCAATCCCGTGTGCTTGAACACGCGCTGTTTCAGGCCGGGCTGCCCTATCGTGTGTACGGCGGGCTGCGCTTCTTCGAGCGGCAGGAAATCAAACATGCGCTGGCGTATTTACGGCTGATTGCCAATCAGGACGACGATACGGCGTTCTTGCGGGTTGTGAATTTTCCGACGCGCGGTATCGGCGCACGCAGCCTCGAAGCATTACAGCAGGAAGCGCGCCGGCTTAATTGTAGTTTGTATAACGCGGCTGCTAGCCTAACCGGCAAGGCGGGAACATCGGTTGGGGCGTTCATTCGGCTGATCGAAACACTGCGTGGCGAAACAGCGGGGCTGACGTTGCCGGAGGTGATTGATCATCTGCTCGACCGCAGCGGTTTGCGGACGCACTATCAGGCCGAACGTGAAGGCCAGGACCGTCTGGAAAACCTGGAAGAACTTGTGAACGCGGCGGCAACTTTTGCCGAAGATCCGGAAGCAACCCGCAATATCGATGCCGAAACGGGCGAGGCGACCAGCTTGTTGGCGGATTTTCTGGCGCATGCGGCGCTGGAAGCCGGCGAGCATCAGGCCGGTGATTCGGATGACGCGATCCAATTGATGACGGTGCATTCGGCCAAGGGGCTGGAGTTTACGGCGGTGTTTATTGTCGGCCTGGAGCAGGGCTTGTTTCCGCATGAAAACGCCATGCTTGAGCGCGATGGTCTCGAGGAAGAGCGTCGACTCATGTATGTGGCGATCACGCGTGCGCGTCAGCGGCTATATCTGTGTCACGCACAGACGCGGATGCTGCATGGACAGACGCGGTACTGTTTGCCCTCCGGTTTTCTGGATGAATTACCCGATGCCCTGCTGCAGCGACTGGATGCCACGCCGTCATGGGCGGGTAGTTACACCACCAGTAGTTGGACACCGGCGCCCGCGGTGGATATGACCACGCGCGTCGCAGCCCGGGCAGCGGGTGATACCGGCGGCAGTGGTTTCCGTGTCGGCCAGAGTGTGGTGCATGCCAAGTTTGGCGCGGGGGTGATCTTGGCATCCGAGGGACGCGGTGACGAAGCCCGGGTGCAGGTACGGTTCAGCCAGGCAGGCACGAAGTGGCTTGCGCTGGCGTTCGCTAAACTGGAGGCGGCATGATGACCCCGCAGGATCGTTGGCTGAAGCTGTTGTCACCGGATCGCCTAGGCGCGCAAGAAGCCGATGCGCTGGTTGGACACTCCCAGGACCGAAGCCGCTTTCAACAGGATTACGACCGCATTGTCTTTACCTCGGCGTTCCGTCGGCTCAAGGATAAGACGCAGGTGTTTCCGTTGGCGCAGAGCGATTATGTTCGCACGCGTCTGACGCATAGTTTGGAGGCCTCCTGTGTGGGGCGCTCGCTGGGTGCGATGGTCGGCCGCGCGATTGTGGATCGTCATGGTCTGGCGCCAGAGGTGCATCCGTCCGATTTTGGTGCGGTGGTGGCCGCTGCCTGTCTGGCGCACGATATTGGTAATCCGCCTTTTGGTCACGCCGGTGAAGATGCGATGCGGGCGTGGTTTGCAACGCATCCCCAATATCTGGCCGGGTTGAACCCGAATCAGCGCGCTGATCTGCTCAACTACGAAGGCAATGCCCAGGGGTTCCGGATTCTGACGCATCTGCAGAACCCGTCGAATCCGGGCGGGCTTCAACTTACGTGTGCCGTGCTGGCGACCTTTGCCAAGTATCCGCGCGGGTCTCACCTCGAGCAGCCCCTAACGGGCAAGAGCGCGCGCAAGTTCGGCTACTTTGATGCCGAAGCCGGACTGTTTGCGCAGGTGGCTGAAACAACGGGCTTGATTCCCCGGGCGACCGGCGCCTGGTGCCGACATCCGCTGACCTTTCTGGTGGAAGCGGCGGATGACACCTGCTACCTGGTTGTCGATATCGAAGATGGGGTTCAGCAGGGCTGTGTGACACCGGAACAGGCAGAAGCGCTCCTTCTGGATCTGGCGGGCGGGACGGCCGTGACCGGCAAACTCAAGTATCTGAATGATCCGAAACGGCGTATCGAATATCTCCGGGCGCGGGCGATTGGTCGCTTGGTCGATGAGGCCGCACGGGTCTTCCTCGAGAATGAAGCAGCCATTCTGGACGGCAGTTTCGATCAGGCGCTGTTTGATGTGTCGCCGGTGGGCGAGAGCCTGGCGGCCGTACGCCGAGTTGCCGAAGAGCAGATTTATAACGCGCGACAGGTGATGGAAGTGATGGCGGCGGGTTATGAAGTGATCAGTGGTCTGCTTGATGGGTATGTCGCTGGCGCGTGTGGCCCGCAAAGCAGCCGCAATGGGGTATGGCGCAATCTGCTGCCGGCTGATTTTGATCAGACGGCGGGCGAGGGCAATTATCTGCGTCTGTTACAGGTGGCCGACATGATTGCCGGGATGACAGATTCCTTTGCGGTTTCGGCCTATCGCCGACTCAAAGGCATCGAGCTGCCGGGCTAACCGGCCACGCGACCTATGCTGCCTGATTTCATTCACCTGCGCCTGCATTCCGAATACTCGATCACGGATGGGATTGTCCGTATCGACAAGGCGGTGACGAGTGCGCGGGACGATGGTCAGCCGGCGCTGGCGCTGACGGATCTGGGCAACGTGTTCGGGTTGGTCAAGTTCTATCAGGCCGCCCGCAAGGCCGGGGTAAAACCTTTGCTGGGTGCCGACCTCTGGGTCGGTAACCCGCAGGACCCGGATGAGGCAAGCCGTTTGTTACTGCTGTGCCGGAACAACGAGGGTTATCGACAGCTTTGTGAGTTGCTCAGTCGCGGTGCACTGTTTACGGGTCGGCGCGAACGTGTGGTGCTCGATCCGGCATGGTTTAACGAGATCGGTTGCAATGGGCTGATTGCATTGTCGGGTGCAGCCGAGGGTGATGTAGGCCAGGCCATTCTGCAGGGCCGTCGCGACGAAGCCGTGTTGCGGGCGCAGGCCTGGAAGCGCCTGTTTGGCGATGCCTATTATCTCGAGGTGCAGCGTTACGGGCGCCCCGATGAGGAAGTATTGGTCGCGCAGACGGCCGCGATCTCACTGGATCTGGATATTCCGGTGGTGGCAACGCATCCGATCCAGTTTGTGGCTCGCGATGATTTCCGGGCGCACGATGCGCGCGTCTGTATTGCCACCGGTTACACACTGGCCGATAAACGGCGGCCACGGGTATTTACGGAGCAGCAGTATTTCCAGACGCGGGCTGATATGGCCGAGCGCTTTTCGGATATGCCGCAGGCCTTGGCGAACGCGGTGGAAGTAGCGAAGCGCTGTAATGTCACGCTGACCCTAGGCAAGAGTTTTCTACCGGATTTTCCGACGCCCCAGGGCGAAGGACTGGATGACTTCCTGATCGCTGAAGCGAAACGTGGGCTAGAACAGCGTTTGGCGCAGCTGTATCCGGATAGTGCTGCTCGTGAATCGAAGCGCGCCGAATACGAGGACCGCCTGACCTTCGAATGCGACACCATCATCCAGATGGGCTTTCCAGGGTATTTCCTGATCGTGGCCGACTTTATCAACTGGGCCAAGAACAATGGTGTGCCGGTCGGGCCGGGCCGGGGATCGGGGGCCGGTTCGCTGGTGGCGTATTCCCTGGGTATTACCGATCTGGACCCACTGGCGTATGCGCTGCTGTTTGAACGATTCCTGAATCCGGAGCGGGTGTCGATGCCCGACTTCGATATCGACTTCTGCCAGGACAACCGCTGGAAGGTGATCGAGTACGTGCGCCAGAAGTACGGCGCCGATGCCGTATCGCAGATCGCGACCTTCGGCACGATGTCGTCGAAGGCAGTGATTCGCGATGCGGGCCGCGTGCTGGATCTACCGTACAACTTCTGTGACCAGCTCTCGAAGCTGATACCGGTGGTGCAGAACCGGCCGGTGTCGCTGACCGAGGCCTTGGTCGCCGAACCACAGTTGCAGGAACGTTACGAGCGTGAAGAAGAGGTCAAGGAACTCTTTACGCTGGCCAACAAGCTGGAAGATCTGACGCGCAATGTGGGCATGCATGCGGGCGGTGTGCTGATCGCGCCGGGCAAGCTGACGGACTTCTGCCCACTCTATGTGCAGCCGGGTGGCGACGCGGTGGTGAGCCAGTTCGACAAGGACGATGTGGAAAAAGTCGGACTGGTGAAGTTCGACTTTCTGGGCCTGCGTAACTTGACGATTATCGAGCTGGCGCTCGACTACGTGAAGCGTTTAACGGGCGAACGCCCCGATCTGAGTGCGCTGGCCTTTGATGACCCCGAGGCCTACCAGATTCTGAAGGACGCCAATACGACGGCGATCTTCCAGGTGGAATCGGAAGGCATGAAGAAGCTGCTCAAGAAGCTGGCGCCCGACCGTTTCGAAGACATCATCGCCGTGCTGGCACTCTACCGGCCGGGCCCGCTGGGTTCGGGCATGGTGGACGATTTTATTCTGCGCAAAAAGGGGCTGCAGAAGATCGACTACTTCCACGAGTCGCTCAAGGCCTGCCTGACGCCAACCTATGGCGTGATCGTGTATCAGGAACAGGTGATGCAGATCTCGCAGCTGATCGGCGGCTATACGCTGGGCGCAGCCGATATGCTGCGCCGGGCGATGGGTAAGAAGAAGCCTGAGGAGATGGCCGAACATCGCGGCATCTTTAATGAGGGTGCGACGCAGAGCGGGATCGACGGCAAGCTGGCCATGCAGCTGTTTGACCTGATGGAAAAGTTTGCTGAGTACGGCTTTAACAAGTCGCACACGGCGGCCTATGCGGTGGTGACGTATCACACCGCCTGGCTCAAGGCGCACCATGCCGCGGCTTTTATGGCGGCGACCTTATCCTCGGACATGGATAACACCGACACGGTGAAGATCTTCCATGATGACGCCAAGGCCAACGGGCTGACGATTCTGGGGCCGGATGTGAATACGTCCGAGTTCCGCTTTGCGCCAGTCGATGCCAAAACAATCCGGTACGGCTTGGGCGCCGTCAAAGGCACGGGCGAAAACGCAGTGACGGCCATTATCGGGGCCCGCGAATCCGGTGGCCCTTTCAAGGACATTTTCGATTTCTGCCACCGGGTGGATCGCCGTATCGTGAATCGCCGGGCGATGGAAGCGTTGATCCGGGCCGGTGCCTTTGATGCGATCGACAGTGAGCGCGCCCGGGTGCTGGCGCAGCTGGGGCTGGCCATCGAAACCGCCGACCAGGCAGCTGCAAACGCGCATCAGAATTCGTTATTCGGCATGGATGATGTGGCGCCGGCGACTCAGGCCCGACCCGGTTCGGCCGATGCACAGTATCCGGTGTGGAGTGATCGCCAGAAACTGATTGAAGAGAAATCCGCATTGGGCTTCTTCTTCTCGAATCACCCCTTCTCGATTGTGCGTGATGAAGTCCGCACGCTGTGCCCGACGCCGATCAGTCGTCTGGAAGCCGGGCGCGATGCCACGATCGTGGCCGGGATTGTGACCGAGGTGCGCACGCAAATGACCCGGCGCGGCAAGATGGCGTTCGTGACGCTGGACGATGGCGATGGCCGGATCGAGGCGGCCGTGTTCAGCGAACTCTTTGATGCCCAGCGTCATAAACTGCGCATGGACGAATTGCTGCTGGTCGAGGGCAAGGTCAGTCGCGATGAATTCCGGGATGCGCTCAAGTTGGGCGTTGACCGCTTGCTGACCTTTAACGAGGCACGGGCGCAGTGGGCCAGCCGGTTACGGTTGGATCTGCGTGAACTCGATCTGAAAGCGCTGGGCGGGGTGCGCCGCATTCATGATCTGTTGCAGCCCTTTGCCCAGATGGCGGAGTCGAGTACGACGAAGGGCTGCCCGGTGACGCTGACCTACAGCAATGGCAAGGCCGAAGCAGAGCTGGAGCTCGGCGACAGCCTGCGCGTGCGACCCGATACCGATCTGATCGATGCCTTACGCGGTCTCGTCGGTCGCGACCGGGTCCGACTGGACTATCAGCTGGGCGCGCAGCAACGCGTCCGTTAGGCTATAGCTGATACCGCGTGGGCCGAGTGTTTCGGCAAAGCCCGAACGCTCGATCATCGAAGCCGGCTGGTTGTTCAGGCTGCAGATAATAAGCTGGCCACCGATCTTGGAAAGCGTCCGGTTCAGTGTTTGCAGAATATCCAGACCGGTCGTGTCCAGCGACACCGTTTTAGACATGTCGAGTATCAGCACCCGGGTGTGATGCTTCGGATCGGCCACCAGTTCCTCTAGCTTACCGATCGATGCGAAGAAGAGTGAACCGTAGATCTTGAATGCGGCAATATGCGATTCACCCCGGTCGTTACTCAGTGCGCCGGAGCCATAATAATCTTCCAGCGGGATCCGCTCGACCTGAGTCAGGTCGGACATGCGATACAGGTAGAACAGGCAGGCGAGGATCATGCCCAGCTCAACCGCCAGCGTCAGGTCAAAGACCACGGTGACGATGAAGGTAGAGACCAGAATGATGCGGTAGGGCATCGGGTAGCGTTTGAGCACGACAAACTCGTGCCACTCCCCCATGTTCCAGGCAACCAGCATCAGAATCGCCGAGAGGGCGGGCAGCGGAACGTACACAGCGGCCGGGGCAGCGACCAGGACCACCAACAGCAGGGTGAGCGCATGGAAGATCCCGGCGAAAGGGGAGCGGCCACCGGCACGCACGTTGGTTGAGGTCCGTGCAATGGCGCCCGTGGCGGCAAAACCCCCGAATAGCGGGGCCACGATGTTGGCAATCCCCTGAGCCATGAGTTCCTGATTCGGGTCATGCCGGTCGTCGATCGCGGCATCGGCAACGCGCGCCGAGAGCAGCGATTCGATGGCGCCAAGCAGGGCAATGGCAATGGCTGGCTGGATCAGCTGGTTGAGGGTAGAGAGTGTGAGTGATGGCAGGGCCAGGGCGGGGATATCCCGCGGGATACCTCCGAACTTAGAGCCAATGGTTTCTACCGGAAACTGGAAGATGGCCTGGGCGGCGGTTGCAGCCAGCAGTAGGGCGAGTGGACCGGGGATTTTGCCCAGTGCCGGAACCCAGCGCGTGACCTGCTTGTTCCAGAGGATCAGCGCCACGAGGGAGGTTGCAGACATTGCAACCGTTGGCATGCTCATGGTGCCGGCGTAGTGCCATAGCGTCTCCATCCGTTCGAAGAACTCGGCGGGCATGCTGGGGATCTGTAGACCAAAGAAATCCTTGATCTGGCTCATGAAGATCACCACGGCAATCCCGTTGGTGAAGCCGATGACCACGCTGATGGGAATGAAGCGGATCAGTACGCCCATCTTGGTCAGTCCCATGATGAAGAGCAGGACGCCGGCGATGATGGTGGCGACCATCAGGTTCTGGAAACCGTAAATGCTGACAATGCCAAAGACGATGGGGATAAAGGCGCCAGTGGGGCCCCCGATCTGCACGCGAGAACCCCCGAACACCGAGATGATGAAACCGGCAACGATAGCGGTCCAGATGCCGGCAGTGGGTGAGCACCCCGAGGCGATGGCAAAGGCAATGGCCAGTGGTAGCGCCAGAACACCCACAGTCACGCCGGCCGCCATATCCTTGGCCAGCAGCTCCGGCGTGTAATCCTTGAGGCAGTCCAGTAGTTTCGGGCGGAAGCGGGCGAGCGGCAATTTACCCGTCAACTTGTCGGTAAATCCTGTTGACGATATGGCCTCGGTACTCTCGACCCCGCTCATGCGCATCCTCCCCCGTGCTGTCCATCAGCGGGAAAGTGTCTGGGTCTGTTAATGCCTATGCTGGCGCCCGTGGCTTTGCCGCCGGAATATAATTCCCTATAGTGTAACCGGTTATTTGACGCGCATGCCAGCCTGGGCGCCGGAATCCGGGCTCAGGATGTAGAGTCCCGGCGTGTTGCCGTCGCTGTCTGATGCCGCCAGGACCATCCCCTCCGATAGGCCGAATTTCATTTTGCGCGGGGCCAGGTTGGCCACCATTACCGTTAGGCGGCCGATCAGTTGTGCCGGGTCGTAGGCCGATTTAATGCCGGCGAAGACCTGGCGATACTTTGGTTGGTCGTTCTCGGTCTCGCCGATATCGAGCTGCAGACGAATGAGTTTATCGGCACCTTCGACATGTTCGGCATTCACAATTTTGGCGATACGCAGATCGACTTTGGTGAAGTCATCGATGCTGATGTGATCGTTGGTCTGGTCTTTAGCGGCTTCCACGTTGGCGGCTTTCTTTTCGGATTTCTTGTCGTTCGATTTTTCCGCCTTGGGCGACTCGGTCGCCTGGAGGGATTCGGCGTTGGCAGCGATGAGGGCATCCACCATCGGCCGTTCGATGCGGTTCATCAGGTGCGCGTACTCGTTGATGCGGTGGCCGGCCGGCAGCGGATGGCGGGCATCGGCCCAGGTGAGTGGCGGTGCGTTGAAGAAGCGTTCGACCTGGGTGACCAGCGCCGGCAGCACCGGCTTCAGGAGCACCGACAGGCTGCGGAACAGATTCAACGCGGTGCTGGCAACGATGTGCAGTTGTGCACGTTGCTCAGGGTCTTTAGCCAGCAACCACGGCTGCTTGTCATTGACGTAGAGGTTGGCCTCATCCGCCAGGTGCATGATCTGGCGCATGGCGCGGGCACTGTCACGCGCCTCCATGGCGGCGGCAATTTCGGTCAGCGCCTCATCGGTGATGATGCGGTCAAACACGGTACGATCGGTCTCGCCGAGGGCGCCATCAAATTGCTTCTTGATAAAACCGGCGCAGCGGCTGGCGATGTTGACGTACTTGCCGACCAGATCGCTATTGACCTTGGCGATGAAGTCATCGAGGTTCAGGTCGATGTCTTCCATCGTGCCGTTGAGCTTGCTGGCGAAGTAGTAACGCAGCCACTCCGGGTTGAGCTTCTGTTGCAGGTAGCTCTCAGCGGTGATGAAGGTGCCACGCGACTTCGACATTTTGGCGCCATCAACAGTGAGGAAGCCGTGGGCGCAAATTCGGGTCGGCACACGAAAACCGGCCTGGTGGAGCATGGCCGGCCAGAACAAAGCGTGGAAATAGAGAATGTCTTTGCCGATGAAGTGCACCAGTTCGGTCTTTGAACCCGCCTTCCAGACGGCGTCAAAATCACGCCCTTCTTTTTTAGCGAGTGCCTTGAAGGCGCCCATGTAACCGATGGGGGCATCGAGCCAGACGTAGAAGTACTTGCCCGGCGCATCGGGAATCGCAAAACCGAAGTAAGGCGCATCGCGCGAGATATCCCAGTCGCTGAGTTTGTTTTCACCCGGTTCGCCCAGCCACTCCTGCATCTTGTTGGCGGCTTCGTGCTGCAGCACCGGGATGCCATCCGGCGCGCTACGCGTGAACTCGCGCAGGAACTGCTGGCAACGCGGATCAGAGAGCTTGAAGAAGTAGTGCTGCGAGGGCTTGAGCACCGGGACGCTGCCGGAAACGGCCGAGCGCGGGTTCTTTAGTTCCGACGGGGTGTAGGCCGCGCCACAGACCTCACAGTTGTCACCGTACTGGTCCTCGGCACCACACTTGGGGCAGGTGCCTTTGATAAAGCGGTCGGGCAGGAACATGCCCTTGTCGTTGTCGTAGTACTGCTCGATCTCGCGGACGTCGATCAGACCGGCATCGCGCAGATTGCGGTAGATGGTCTCGGCACATTCGCGATTTTCATCGCTGTGCGTCGAGTGATACAGATCAAAGGCGATGTTGAAGCCCGTAAAGTCGCGCAGGTGTTCCTGGTGCACGCGGGCGATCAGCGCCTCCGGCGTAATGCCTTCCTTTTCGGCGCGCAGCATGATCGGCGTGCCGTGCGTGTCATCGGCACAAACGTAAGTGGCCTGGTTGCCGATCAGGTTCTGGAAGCGCACCCACATATCGGTCTGGATGTATTCGACCAGGTGACCGAGGTGGATGGCGCCGTTGGCGTAGGGCAGAGCAGAGGTAACGAGCAATTGACGTGTCATGGCCGCAATTTTAGCCGATCAGGGCCAGACCACGCGCGCTGCAGGGGCATTTAAGCGGGGATTTGCTTCAAAAAACGCCGTAAAATTTGCGCGTGTCCACAAATATAATCAATTAACCCCTATGACGACCCCCCAAGATACCACTGGCCGTGCTGCAGAGATTCTGGCTAAGCTGATCGACCCGTTCACCGCGAAACCCTATGTTCCGGCGAACCATGTGGCGAGTGCGCTGAGTTTTACGCCGGGTGAGTGGCGGGTCCGCGTACAGGTCGGGTATCCGATTGCGCGGGTTGCCACAGATATCCAGGGGCGAATTGCCACTGCATTAGCGCCCGTTGCCGGTGATACGCCGGTGCGCGTTGATGTGAGTGCCGTGATTGAGGCCCATGTGGTGCAACGGAACCTGCCCTTGCTCAAGGGGGTGAAGAATCTGATCGCTGTGGCCTCCGGCAAGGGCGGGGTGGGCAAGAGCAGTACGGCGGTGAATCTGGCGTTGGGCCTGGCCCAGCAGGGCGCGCGCGTGGGTTTGCTCGATGCTGACATCTACGGCCCATCGATTCCGCAGATGCTCGGGGTGGGTGGTCAGCAACCGCACTCGCCGGATGGTAAGCACATCGAAGCGATTTCGGCGCAGGGGATTGCGCTGATGTCGATTGGCTTTCTGGTGGATGCGGATTCGCCCATGGTCTGGCGCGGCCCGATGGTAACGTCGGCACTGGAGCAGCTGTTACGCGATACCCTGTGGGGTGATTTGGACTATCTGGTCGTCGACATGCCACCGGGCACGGGCGATATCCAGCTGACGCTGGCGCAAAAGGTGCCGGTCACGGGTTCGGTCATCGTCACAACGCCGCAGGACATTGCCTTACTCGACGCCCGTAAGGGTATTCGCATGTTCGAAAAGGTTGGCGTGCCGATTCTGGGCATCGTCGAGAATATGTCGGTCCATATCTGCAGCCAATGTGGCCATGCCGAGCCGATTTTCGGCGAAGGCGGTGGCGAGAGTCTGGGGGCGGATTTCCAGGTGCCGTTGCTGGGTAAATTACCGCTGGATCTGCGTATCCGACAGGGTCTGGATGCCGGTCAGCCCATCGTGGCGGCCGATCCGGAAAGCCCGATCAGCCAGCAGTACCGCGACATCGCCCTTCGGGTGGCGGGCGCGATTGCGGCCCGGGCCCGGGATATGAGCCATAAATTCCCGAAAATCGTCGTCGAATAAGGTCTTTTGACCGTCAATCCGGCTTGATTAGGGCCACAACAGGGTACAATTTCCGCCAATTTTCCTGAATTCGAGACCCCGGTCGGGGCGCCTGGAGTGGGTATGAGCATCAAGTCTGACAAGTGGATTCGCCGCATGGCCGAACAGCACGGCATGATCGAGCCGTTTTCGCCCGATCTCGTGCGCGAAGTGAATGGCCAGAAGATTGTGTCGTACGGTACCTCGAGCTACGGCTACGATATCCGCTGCGCCCGCGAATTCAAGGTGTTCACCAATATCAACAGCACCGTGGTTGACCCGAAGGCCTTCGATCCGAAATCCTTCGTTGAAGTCGAATCGGATGTCTGCATCATCCCGCCGAACTCGTTTGCCCTGGCCCGCACCGTGGAGTACTTCCGTATTCCGCGCAGTGTGCTGACTGTATGCCTGGGTAAGAGCACCTATGCCCGTTGCGGCATCATCGTTAACGTAACGCCCTTCGAGCCGGAGTGGGAAGGCTACGTCACGCTGGAATTTTCGAACACCACGCCACTGCCCGCCAAGATCTACGCCGGCGAAGGCTGCGCCCAGGTGCTGTTCTTTGAATCTGACGAAGTGTGTGAGACCTCGTACAAGGACCGTGGTGGCAAATACCAGGGCCAGGTCGGTGTCACACTCCCGAAAATTTAACGCCTTAGACTGCGTTTCATTGCCTCATCGCTCCGCGTGACCGGCCTGCCGGCACGCGGAAGTTCTTTCTGGCTCAGGAGTTGCCATGAAATTTCATTTTCCGATCATCATCATTGACGAAGACTTCCGTTCCGAGAACGCCTCGGGTCTGGGTATCCGCGCCCTGGCCGAAGCGATCGAAAAGGAAGGTATGGAGGTTCTGGCGGTCACCAGTTATGGTGATATGACCTCGTTCGCGCAACAACAGAGCCGCGCCTCGGCCTTCATCCTGTCGGTCGATGACGAAGAGTTATTGAACCACGAAGACCAGACCATTGCTGACTTACGTGCCTTCGTGGAAGAGATTCGTTACAAGAATGCCGATATCCCGATTTTCCTGCATGGCGAAACACGGACATCGCGGCACATCCCGAATGACATCCTGCGTGAACTCCATGGTTTTATTCACATGTTTGAGGATACGCCCGAGTTCATTGCGCGCAATGTGGTACGCGAAGCGCGCGCTTATATGGACTCGCTGCCGCCACCGTTTTTCCGCGCGCTGACGCATTACGCCGCCGATGGCTCGTATTCCTGGCACTGCCCGGGTCACTCGGGCGGGGTCGCCTTCCTGAAGAGCCCGGTCGGTCAGATGTTCCATCAGTTCTTTGGCGAGAACATGCTGCGCGCCGACGTGTGTAATGCGGTGGAAGAACTGGGCCAGCTGCTCGATCACACGGGTCCGGTCGCGGCCTCGGAGCGTAATGCTGCGCGCATCTTCAACTGCGATCACCTGTACTTCGTGACCAACGGTACTTCGACCTCGAACAAGATCGTCTGGCACTCGACCGTGGCACCGGGCGATATTGTGGTGGTGGATCGTAACTGTCATAAGTCGGTGCTGCATTCGATCATCATGACCGGGGCAATTCCTGTGTTCCTGATGCCGACGCGCAATAACTTCGGCATCATCGGCCCGATTCCGCAGAGCGAGTTCTCGTGGGATAGCATCCAGAAAAAGATTGCCGCCAACCCGTTCATTACCGACAAGAACGCCAAGCCACGTGTGCTGACGATTACGCAATCGACCTACGATGGCATTCTGTACAACGTCGAAGAGATCAAGGAGATGCTCGACGGCAAGATTGATACGCTGCACTTTGATGAGGCCTGGTTGCCACACGCGGCCTTTCATGACTTTTATGGTGACTACCATGCCATCGGCGCAGACCGCCCACGTTGTAAGGAGTCGATGGTGTTTTCAACCCAATCGACGCACAAGCTGCTGGCAGGCCTGAGCCAGGCCTCGCAGATCCTGGTGCAGGACTCGGATGACCGCAAGCTGGATCGCGATGTCTTTAACGAAGCCTACCTGATGCACACGTCGACCTCGCCGCAGTATTCCATCATCGCATCGTGTGATGTCGCGGCCGCGATGATGGAAGAGCCGGGTGGTACCGCGCTGGTGGAAGAATCCATTGCCGAGGCGCTAGATTTCCGCCGTGCCATGCGTAAGGTTGATGAGGAGTGGGGCGCTGACTGGTGGTTCAAGGTCTGGGGGCCGGATGATCTTTCCGAAGAGGGGATCGAAGAGCGCGAGGCGTGGATGCTCAAGCCCGGTGAGCGCTGGCATGGATTCGGCCAGCTGGCCGATGGCTTCAATATGCTCGATCCGATCAAGGCGACCATCATCACCCCGGGGCTCGATGTGGATGGCGCGTTCTCGGAAGATATCGGCATCCCGGCGGCCATCGTGACCAAATACCTGGCCGAGCACGGTGTGATCGTCGAGAAGTGCGGCCTGTATTCCTTCTTCATCATGTTCACCATCGGCATCACCAAGGGCCGCTGGAACACGATGGTGACCGAGCTGCAGCAGTTCAAGGATGACTACGACCGTAATCAGCCGTTGTGGAAGGTGCTGCCGGAGTTCTGCCAGAAATATCCGCGTTACGAAAACATCGGCCTGCGGGATCTCTGCCAGCAGATCCACGATGTGTACAAGAAGAATGATGTGGCGCGTCTGACCACCGAGATGTATCTGTCAGATATGGTGCCGGCAATGCGTCCGGCCGATGCCTTTGCCAAGATGGCACATAAGGAAATCGAACGTGTCCACATCGATGATCTGGAAGGCCGCATCACGGCCATGCTGGTGACGCCGTATCCGCCGGGCATCCCATTGCTGATTCCGGGCGAACAATTCAATAAGACGATCGTGAACTATCTACAGTTTGCGCGTGAGTTCAACG
>JBFYKG010000013.1:0-24050 GCA_041311015.1 Rhodocyclaceae bacterium
CTGGGCGCGGCTCGAATTCGAAACCAACCTTGCCGTCTTTACCCAAGGCCAGGAAGGCGGAGAATTTGCGACGGGTACGGGCCGAGACAAACTCTTTGAGTAGATCGGTTTTGCCGCTGGTGAGCAGCTTGCTCATCTGTTCGGTATCAATCGGTTGCTGCAAGATGATCTGGCCGGAACGGAAGGTGCAGCTCTTGTCGGGGCCGACCGATTTCTCACAGACGTAGGATGTGACATACGGGTACACATTGGCGGCGCACTTGGGGCACTTGCCGACCGACGCCACGCCACTGAAATCGACGGGTTCCGTGGCGGCGTCATCCGATTGGCCGAAGTCGAAAGCGGGCTGATGCTCGTCGTTGAGTTTAATGAGCGCGGCAAACGGGCGGCCCATCTTGTTGCGGAAGCCGTTGAGCGGGCCAACCTGGCGCTCTTTGATGAGTGTTTCGATTTCGGCCGGCTCGAACTGGCGGCCGGCCACAGTTTTCCACAGGCCATAGTCGCAGCTACCGCACTGAAACTTTTTGTAGGTTTCCTTGATGACGCCGCCGCACTTGGGGCACGGCGTGGTCAGCGTGCCAAAGTCGCCGGGGATGGTGTCGTGTTCGTAGTTCTTCGCCTTGGCGACCATGTCTTCGGTCATCTGGGCAATTTCGGCCATGAACTGTTTGCGCGAGAGTTCGCCGCGCTCCATGCTGCCGAGCTTGGATTCCCATTCGCCGGTGAGTTCGGGCGAGGTCAGCGCCGTGACGCCCAGACCGTTGAGCAGGGTCATCAGGTTAAAGGCCTTGGCCATCGGGATCAGCTCGCGGCCTTCGCGCAGCAAATATTGCTCGGTGAGCAGGCCTTCGATGATCTGGGCGCGCGTGGCCGGAGTGCCGAGGCCGCGGCCGGCCATGGCGGCGCGTAGTTCGTCATCGTCGATGCGTTTGCCAGCGCTTTCCATGGCGGAGAGCAGCGTGGCCTCGGAATAGCGTGCTGGTGGGCGCGTGGCCGAAGCCTTGATGCGCACGTCTTCAGTCTTAACCGATTCGCCATCGGTCACGGCCGGCAGATTGGTTTCTTCGTCGCTTTCTTCTTTGCCGTACACGGTGAGCCAGCCCTTTTTGACGAGAACCTTGCCCTCGGTTTTGAACGGGTGCTTGCCGACGCGGGTAATGCGCGTGGTGACTAGATATTCAGCAGCAGGATAGAAGACCGAGAGGAAGCGGCGCACGACAAAGTCGTAGAGCTTAGCTTCAACGTCCGATAGGCTCTTGGGTACCGTGCCGGTCGGGATGATGGCGAAGTGATCCGAGATCTTGGTGTTATTGAAGATGCGCTTGTTTGGTTTGACCCAGCCTTCTTTTACGATTTCGTTGGCGAAGGGTGCATAGAGGTCTGGTAGACCGGCCAGCACATTGTGCACGGTGGGCAGATAATCTTCCGGCAGGGCACGCGAATCGGTCCGCGGGTAAGTCAGGACCTTGTGCTTTTCATAGAGCGCCTGAGCGATGGAAAGCGTGGTTTTGGCGGAGAAGCCAAAACGCGTGTTCGCCTCACGTTGCAAGCTCGTTAGGTCAAATAACAGGGGAGATAGCCGATTTTCCGGTTTGGCCGTATCGGTAACGATGCCGGGTTTTCCCAGACATTCGCCGCGGATCGCAGCAGCCTCTGCCTCTTTCCACAGACGTTCGGCGCGGGCGTGTTCGTCCTCGCCTTTTTTGAAACCTTCGTCAAACCAGCGACCGGTATACGACCCGCCGGCAGCTTCAAAGTCGCCTTCGACTTCCCAGTAGTTGCGCGGCACGAAGGCGCGGATCTCTTTCTCGCGCTCGACCACCAGCGACAGCGTTGGGGTCTGCACACGGCCGACCGTGGTGAGGTGAAAACCGCCGGTTTTGGAATTGAACGCCGTCATGGCGCGGGTGCCATTGATACCGACCAGCCAGTCCGATTCCGAACGGCAGACGGCGGCATCGCCCAGGCCCTGCATATCAGCCCCATCGCGCAGATGCTTGAAGCCGTCCTGGATGGATTCCTTGGTCATCGATTGCAGCCACAGGCGTTGTACAGGCACTTTGGCCTTGGCGTACTGGGCAATGTAATTAAAGATGAGCTCACCTTCGCGGCCCGCGTCACATGCGTTGATGAGGCCATCAACATCTTTACGGCGCAGTAGCTTCTGCAGCACTTTCAAGCGCGGTGCCGATTTCTCGATAGGCTGCAGATCAAAGTGTGGCGGAATCACGGGCAGATGGGCAAATGTCCACTTGCCGCGTTTGACCTCGAACTGTTCTGGGCAGATTAGGGCCAGTAAATGGCCAACGGCCGACGAGAGGACGTAATCGTCGCTTTCATAATAGTCATCGTGCTTGGTAAAGCCGCCGAGCGCTTTGGAAATATCCAGAGCGACAGAAGGTTTCTCGGCGATGATCAGCTTTTTGCCCATGGGGTGACGTCTCGTCTGACAGCTGATGGCGCGGCCTGGGAGCCACTTTCGCTATCCGGTAATTGGTGGGTGACGGACATCCTAAGACGCCGCCTAACCGCCGCATCATAGGAGGGCTTGCCGGGATTGGCAAGCCAGCCACCCCGTGCGGATCTAGTTATAAACGGGGTGCGCTTCGTCGAGCAGGGTTTCGACCAGCAGGCAATCAACCGCCTGGTTGCGGCTCCAGAGCACCATGAGCACGATGATTTTGAAGTGTTCCAAGCTCAGATCGTCCATGGCCATGGCGCGGTCGATGATCAGCTCGCGCAGATCGGCCGGCACGGCATTCTGTTGCTCGAGCGCCCAGAGATAGTTCAGGCAATCGGTACCCAGATGCGCGTATTCGCGATCCGTGTAGATCCGAATGGCATCGGCGGAGGGCAGCGCCACGGCACGATGCCGCTCACCAGCCAGCCCGGCTAGCCAGCCGAAAGCTTCGTCGATTTCTTCGCGTTCGAAACCCGCTTCGATCAGGGTTTCCGATAAGGGTTCGGCATCCAGCGTGATGGTCTGTTGCTCGTTGGGGCCCGCGCCAAGTTCTTCAAAGTGTTCGAATAGATAAACCAGAATATCGAGCATGGTGGCAACCTAAGCGTGGGTGAATCAAGATGCTGCTGTGGACATTATGCACGAATTAATCGTTGATAACGGCCGCCGGGTAAATTTGTTACCACGCCATCCAGACTGAGCTCGGTCAGCATGGCCAGCACCGCATCGGCGGCCATATTGCAGCGACTGATGAGCTGATCCAGCGTGGCCGGTTCGTGGCCCAGCGCTTCAAGCAGTCTGGCATGAGACTCAGAAGGCGAGGATGTGGGTGCGGCTGTGGCTGGGGCGATTTGGGTCGGTGCCAGCGATTGGGGCTGTAGCTCCTCCAGAATGTCCTGCGCGCATTCGACCAGTTTGGCGCCCTGTTTGATCAGTGCATGACACCCTTTATATTGGGGGGCATGGATTGAACCGGGGATCGCGAAAATATCGCGGCCCAGTTCGCCGGCCAGGCGGGCGGTGATGAGCGAGCCAGAGGCCGGTGCCGCCTCGACCACCAGGCAGGCCTGCCCCAGTGCTGCGATCAGGCGGTTGCGCCGGGGGAAGTTGCTGGCAGCCGCGACCGTGCCTAGAGGAAACTCCGAGACGATGCAGCCATTACCCGTGATCAGATGCGCCAGCTTTTTGTTGCTGGCCGGATAGACCCGGTCAATGCCGGTGCCGATGACGGCGATGGTGCCGCTGCCTGTTTCGGAACGCAGGGCGCCTTCGTGGGCGGCAGCGTCGATCCCGAGCGCCAGGCCGCTGATAATACAGAAACCCGAATCGGCCAGCGTTTTGGAGAAGGCACGGGCATTTTCAAGGCCTTGCGGCGTAGCGCTGCGGCTACCGACCACGCCGATGGCGGCCCGATTCAGATAGGCCGGGTCGCCGTTCACATAGAGCAGGCTGGGTGGATCGGCCGATTCCAACAGACGTTGCGGGTAGTCCTTGTCGGCCAGTGTGATGAGGTGATGATCGGGGGCTTCCAGCCAGGTCAGGGTCTGCTCAATCACAGATTGCTGGCTTTCCAGCGTTAGGCCATCCAGCAGGGATTGAGCCAGTTTGATGCCAATCACCCCGGCGATGGCGCTGAGACCGGCATCGATTACGGCGGCTGGGTGGCCAAAGGCCGAGAGCAGTTGTTGCTGGGTACGCGGACCGATGCCGGCAGGTAGCGTTAGGTTAAGCCAGGCGCGTAAATCGTCGGTGGCATGGTTTGCTGTGGGACTCATGGTTGATTCCTGAGAAGCATGGGGCGGACCTGGTCATCGATCTGGACCGGTTGCGTTGCAACGCGGATACGCACCAGCGCGGTATCGGCATAGGCCGCCACGACCACCCCGCTCCCGATGCGATGGCCGGGAATCTGCGTCCGTGTAATGCCGGGGTTATCGTCGATGACGCTGGTGCTGTTGTTGTCGCGGGCATCGACCGGTTGATCCAGTCTGCGCCCATAAGAGGTGACGGGGGGTCGCCATAGCGACACAGCCTGACCATTGCGGAATCCCGACTGGCAACCACCGTCCAACACGACCAGATCGAGCGAGCCCGACATCGGATCAGCCAGCACATCGCTGGAGACCAGACCGATCACGCGTGCATCTCGTGGATTGGCCGGGTCCTTTTGTGGCGGATCCTTGCGCTGGGTATCCTCGCAGCCGTTGGCTGCCCACTGCTGCGCCGCGCTGGCCGTCATCAGGCTATCACCGCGCGAGACTTCCTGGCGTACCGACTGGATACGTACCCAGGCCACACCGGGTTCGTTCGGATCAGCGATTTCCTGGTTCTCGGTCAGGCGTTGCAGCGTGCGGCCGCGCCCTACGGGGACCGCGAGCACGCCCAGTGTGCGATCAGCGTTGCGAAGTCGCAGGCCCTGCCGGAAAAGAACCACCTCGGTATCGGGTGCAATCCGTTCCTGATCATCCGCCAGTTTGATGCGAATAATGCTGCCCCGATCCATGATGCGCTGCTGTGTGGTGCCGCCGGTCACGCGCCCCAGGTTGGCAAAAACAGCTTCCGGCACGATGATCGGCAAGCCCGCGCTTTGCGCCAGAGCGTGCATTGATACGCTCCATAGCAGGACGATCAGTGCATGACGTATCAGGAGTAAGGGGTTGAATCGGCAGTGCATCGCTATAATAGGGGGACTCAAGGCGCCGGTGGTCGGCTGCCGGACAAGCATAAATCATTTTATACAGTCTGCACCAACCTCCGGCGCAGACTGCCCGACAAGCGATGGCCCTGCTCCCGATTCTTCGATTTCCTGACGAACGCCTGCGTACCGTGGCTAAACCGGTGACGGTGTTTGACGCTGCCCTGCGCCAGCTGACGCAGGATATGGCCGAGACCATGTACGAAGCCCCCGGTATCGGCCTAGCGGCAACCCAGGTCAATGTGCATCTGCGTGTGCTGGTGGTGGACGTATCGGAGGCGCAGAACGAATTGCAGGTCTTCATCAATCCGGTCATTGAAAACGTCAGCGGTATGCAGACTTATGAAGAGGGCTGCCTGTCGGTGCCGGGGATTTACGACAAGGTGGATCGCCCGTCGGATGTGCGCGTTCGCTATCAGAATCTGGATGGTAAGGAACAGGTGCTCGAAACCGGTGGGCTGCTTGCCGTCTGTCTGCAGCACGAAGTGGATCATCTGAATGGCAAGGTCTTTGTGGACCATCTCTCACAATTGAAGCAGACGCGCATCAAGAACAAACTGGCCAAGCAGTCGCGCCATACCGCCTGATGACGGGTGCAACGGATTTGCGCGTTGGATTTGCCGGAACGCCGGCCTTTGCCGAGCAGGCGTTGCAGGCCATTCTGTCGGCCGGGTTCAATGTGGTGGTTGCCCTAACGCAACCCGATCGGCCTTCGGGGCGTGGTATGCAGTTGACCCCTTCCCCTGTAAAACAGTTAGCGTTAAAACACGGCATTCCCGTTGAGCAGCCGGTGTCGTTACGTAATGACGATGCGCAAGCCATGTTGCGGGCCTACGATCTGGACGTATTGGTCGTGGTGGCCTATGGGCTCATTCTGCCGCAGGTGGTGCTGGATATGCCGCGTGCGGGTTGTTTGAATATTCACGCCTCGTTGTTGCCGCGCTGGCGCGGTGCCGCGCCCATTCATCGCGCGATTGAAGCGGGCGATACCGAGACAGGCGTGTGCATCATGCAGATGGATGTCGGGCTGGATACTGGCGGTGTAGTCGACGAGGCGCGTTTGCCGATTTTACCGACGGAAACCACGGCCCAATTGCATGACCGGCTTGCGGCGCTGGGCGCCGACAGGATTGTTGCCGTTTTGCAGCAGCTGGCTGTAGGGGGTGCCTTGCATGCCCTGCCCCAGTCCGAAGCCGGCGTGACCTATGCACACAAACTGGAGAAGGCCGAGTCGCTGCTGGACCCGGTCCAGTCGGCGGCGCAGCTAGACCGCCAGATTCGCGCGTATAACCCCTTCCCTGGCGCGGTGCTGCAATCCGACGGCAAACCCATCAAGATCTGGCAGGCCAGTATCGTGGCAGGTCAGGGCATACCGGGGACCGTGCTGGCAGCCGATGATCATGGCGTGGTGGTAGCCTGTGGTGATGGCGCACTCCGTTTAGAGGTGCTACAGGCGCCGGGCGGCAAGCGGTTGCCTGCCGCGGACTTTTTGCGCGGACATCCACTCACCGTCGGTACCGTGCTGACTTGAAATCTGGCGGCTTGTTCCTAAGCTAGTCTTAAGCCCGATTGGTTTAAATGATTCCCGGGGCGCTTGTTGCCCGAAGGAGTGATGATGAATAACTGGTTCAAGACAACAATCCTGTTTGCGGCAATCACAGCGCTGTTCATGATGATCGGTGCGTTGATTGGTGGCCGAGAAGGCATGATGATGGCGCTACTCATTGGTGGCGGCATGAACTTCTTTGCCTACTGGTTTTCCGACAAGATGGTACTGCGGATGTACAACGCGCACCCAGTGGACGAAACCTCGTCGCCGTATCTTTACAACATGGTGCGTGATCTGGCGACACGTGCTGACCTGCCCATGCCGCGGGTCTACCTGATCGACGAAGCGCAACCCAATGCTTTTGCCACGGGCCGTAATCCGGAGAATGCGGCGGTCGCTGCAACAACCGGCATCGTAAGTCTGCTGAGTGAGCGCGAGTTGCGCGGCGTCATGGCGCATGAGCTGGCCCATGTGAAGCATCGCGATATTCTGACGTCAACGATTGCCGCCACCTTGGCAGGCGCAATCTCGGCCCTGGCCAACTTCGCCATGTTCTTTGGTGGTCGTGATGAAGACGGCCGCCCGGCCAATGCCATTGTCGGCATCATCGTCGCGATCATTGCACCGCTGGCGGCGGCATTGATCCAGATGGCGATTTCGCGGGCGCGCGAGTTTGAAGCCGATCGCGGTGGGGCAGAGATCAGTGGTGACCCGCTGGCGCTGGCCAGTGCTCTGGGCAAAATCGATGCCTATGCGCGCGGGATTCCCTTCCCGACCGCAGAAGCCCATCCGGCAACCGCCCAGATGATGATCATGAATCCTTTGGCGGGCGGTGCTGTCGACAGCCTGTTCTCGACGCACCCGAAAACGGCAGAGCGGATTGCCCGTCTGGAAGCAATGGCCGGCAGATAAAGTGGCCGACCGGCGCGCCCGGTCCTCATTGACAAAAAGGCGTCGCAAATTGGACTAAACCCGCCAGTCGTCCCCTTGGTGACAACTTGTGGAATTAGGGCAGATCTTTTAGAGCCTGTGTGACGATATAGGCCAGCCGCCGCCCGGCCAGTGCAAGGCGCATGCGGCTGGTGTCGCGGCCTTCGAGCCAGTAGTCCTGACGAACAATAAAGATGCCCGGCAGATTGGGGTCGGGCAGCAGCCCCGGATAGATCTGATCCCGCGCGATGCCGAATGATTCCTCAATCCAGGCGCGGGGCGGTCTAATGAGTTCGCTCTCGGTCACCTGTAACGATTGGCTCAGAAGACGCACCAGCTCCTGGTTGAAGCGGTTGGAACCCGGCCGGGCCTGTCCGGGCAGTTCATCCCACCAGCGATGCAGGCTGACCGGCTCGGGTGGTTTTCTGCCGGCATCCATTACGGTGACGAGGTTGCCGCCGGCATCCAGTTCCCCGGGGTGACCGGGCACCTGCCGACTAGCGCAGTGCAGTGGCTGATGTGCATCAGCCACCAGGTGGCTGACCCAGGCAAGGGCCACGGCCCGGTCGTGCCGGGAAAGGCTGGCATCCCCGAGCAGTCGGATTTGCGCAACCAGCGCCTGTTCGAGTAGCCCGCGCGGCGTTTGCCGGTCAAAAGCCTTGGCGATATCGCGATCAGCAAAGTGCCAGCGGCGTGTTGATTCACCGGTGCTTGCGCGTTGCAGCCACAGTCTTGCCGACGCGGGCGGGGTATCCGATGTCGACGTGTTATCGGCCTTGTCCCGCAGATTATCTGGCCAGAGTGCGGCGGCCATCCAGTCGGCCTCAGTCGATTTACCCCGCGTGTCCGGGATCAGTCGCTGGCTGGCCAGCAGCTGTTGAATCCGATCGCGGGAGTGGCTATCCAGAGCTGACCAGGCAACAGCAACCACCTCCCGGTGGCCGGTGGCATTCCAGGCGAAGACGCTGCCTGAAATCAGGGTGCACAGGCAAAGGGAAAAACGAAAAAAACGGGCAAGACGCATGGGGGCGAAAGCACTTTGATGGTGTTGTAAACATGCTACACTCAAAGCAATGATAAGTCGCTCACCCGCCCGTTCCCAATCTGCTGAAAAGTCCACCCGTCAGGGTGCGCCAAGGCCATCGCGTGGCCCCCGCAAGGCCGGTGCGCAGGATCGGCAAACGTCGGTGCACCCATCTCGGCAGCCACGGTCCGGTGTTGGGGCTTTGCAACCGGATTCGCTGGCCTGGGCAATGAAAACCGCGGCGGAATGTGTCACCGAGGTGGTGGCGTTTGGTCGTAGCTTGACGATGGTGCTTGCTCATTTGCGTCAGCAGCAATTGCCGGATAACGCGGTCCGGTCGCAGGCGATTGATCTGACCTATGCCACCTTGCGACGCTATGGCCGGGCCGAGGTTGAGCTATCGCATCTGCTGGATCGCCCCACGGCGGAAGACGAGCTACGCAATCTGCTGCGCGTGGCGTTGTGCTGGCTCGAGATGCATCCCGAAAAAGCCCACGTCGGCGTGGATCAGGCGGTCGAGGCCGCGGCAACACTTTCGGGAGGTCGCTACCGCGGCTTTGTGAACGCCATCCTGCGGCGGGCGCTGCGCGAGCGGGCTCCGCTTGATGCCGCCATTGCGGCAGACGACGAAGCGCAGTATCAGCACCCTACCTGGTGGTTGCGTCGCCTCAAAGCCGATTGGCCCGACGCCTGGCCCGCCATTGTGGCAGGCGGCAATCGCAAGCCGCCCATGGGGCTTCGGGTTAACCGATTGCATACGGATGTGGCTGCGTACACCAGAACACTGGCCGATGCGGGCGTCGCGATGGCAGCCGAGATATCGGATACTGGTCCGGATGCCATTCTGCTGGCGCAGCCGCAAGCCGCCGAATCGCTGCCCGGATTTGCCGCTGGCGATGTGGCAGTACAGGATCTGGGGGCTCAGCAGGCGGCGTTGCTGCTCGATGTGCAGCCCGGTATGCGCGTGCTGGATGCCTGCGCTGCGCCGGGCGGCAAGGCGGCCCATCTACTGGAGTCGGCGCCGATTGATCTGACGGCGATTGAAATCGACCCGGTGCGTTGCGCATCGCTAGAGCGTGCACTGGACCCGACCCGTTTTCCGGTGGATCGCAATATTCACGTGGTTTGTGCCGATGCGGGGCGTCCGGGTGACTGGGCCAAGCGGGCCTTTGATGCCATTTTGCTCGATGCGCCCTGTTCGGGGTCAGGTGTTGCGGGCCGTCATCCGGATGCCAAGTGGTTGCGCCGTGACGAGGATATTCCGGCGCTGGCGCGCACCCAGCGCTATCTGTTGAAGGCGCTGTGGCCACTGCTCAAACCCGGTGGTCGCCTGCTCTATGGCACCTGTTCTTTATTTACGCAGGAGAACCGTTGGCAGATCGACGCCTTTCTTCAAGCGATGCCGGATGCCCGTCTGGTGACTGAGCGCCGGCTGATACCGGATGCATCGCATGACGGGTTCTATTATGCGCTGCTGGAGAAGCGTGCATGATGCCTGGGCGGCAGCTGATCCACACGATGAGGCATCTGCTATTTGCCGCAGTCATCGCGTTGCAAAGTGTGACTGCTATGGCGGCAGGCGCCGAGGTGCGGGCACCTTCAATTACGCAAACTGATGAAGCTGTCTTGCTGACCGGAAATTTTGCGTTAACGCTCTCGCCGGCGCTGACTGACGCCGTTAATCATGGCATTCCTCTGGTCTTCCAGATGGAAGCAGAACTCAAGCGGTCGCGCTGGTACTGGACTGATGAAACACTCTACCGAGCGCGCGTGGATCGACGGCTTACGTTTAATGCGCTGGTCAGAAACTACCGGGTGAGCGAGGGCGCCAACGGTCGGAATTTTCTGAACCTGGAAGACGCCGTGGCCTACATAGCCCGGCCAGCCGAATGGCGTTTGCCTGCCGGTCAAGCCAGAACCGGTGAGCTGATTGATGTGGCCATCCGTTTCCGGTTGGATCCGGCGTTTTTGCCCAAGCCATTCCAGGTGGTGTCGTTCGGTGATCGCGACTGGCGCGTCGATAGCGACTGGCGGACATTTCGCATGACAGTGCCGCCCGGCACAGGAGGCAAGTAATGCGCCTGGCCATGCTGATCATGACGCTCGTGTCAGTGGCCTTGTTATTCCTGCTGACGCAGGCGTCGGCCAATACGGATTTTTTTGCCCGCCATTATTTCTGGCTGGTCGGATTGAATGTGGCGCTGGGTCTCGCCATGGCGGTGGTGATTGGTGTCCAGTTATACCGCCTCTGGCGCGATCACCGCGAGCAGATTTTCGGCGCCCGGTTGAAGTTCCGGTTGATGCTGATGCTGGCGATCATGGCGCTGGTGCCGGGCGCGCTGATTTACGCCGTCTCCGTGCAGTTTGTGACACGCAGCATTGAGAGCTGGTTCGATGTGCGCGTCGAGCAGGCGCTCGAAGCCGGTTTGAATCTCGGACGAGACGCGCTCGAAGGGGTGACGGTCGGTCTTGTTGCAACAAGCCGCGATGCGGCAACAGCCATCGCCCAGCGCGGCAGCCCAGCCGCGCCGCCGGTGCTGGCCAAGCTAAAGCAGGTGACGGGCGCACAGTCGGCCATTCTGCTGCAAGCCAGCGGCAACCGTATTCAGGTGCTGGCCTCTTCGGAGCCACGCTCGGATCAAGGGGTGCTGCCGCTACCGGCACAGATGATGGCCGCCCGTAAGGACGGTGCATTCTCCGCGATTGAAGCCGACAGCACCGGGCTACCCGTACTACGGGCCATGGTGTTGTTGCCAGGTGACGAAGCACAGCCGCAACCCCGTTTTCTGGAAGTGGTTGTGCCCGTACCCGCCAAGCTGGCGACAGATTCGGAAGCGGTGCAGACCGTCTACCGGGAATACCGCGAGCTGGAACTCGCGCGTACGGGCCTGACCCGGCTCTATGCGATCACGCTAACACTCACGCTGCTCCTGGCGCTTGCCGCCGCTTTTGCCGCCGCGTTTATTCTGGCGCGCCGCTTTACGGCACCACTGACCATTCTGGCTGAAGGGACGCAGGCAGTGGCCGCGGGCGATCTGTCGCCCAAGCAGATTGTGGTCAGCAACGACGAGCTGGGGATTCTGACGCAGTCATTTAACCGGATGACCTACCAGTTGCGCGAAGCCCATACCGAGACAGAGCGGCATCGGGGGGATCTTGAACGCGCCCGGGCATATCTGCAGGAAGTGCTCGATAACCTGTCGGCCGGGGTGCTGGCTTTTGACCGGCGCTTTGTACTCAAGGCCGTGAATGGCGCGGCCCAGAAACTGTTGGCTGAGGACTGGGTGGGCCTGCTGTTCGAGCCGTTGGAGGCCTGGCCAAGGCAGGAACAACTCGCCCGAACGATTCGCGATGGTTTTGCCAAACATGGTGATGCCGCCTGGCAGATGGAAGTCGAGCGTATTCAGGCCGATGGGCGTAAGCAGCAACTGATGGTGCATGGATCGGAGTTGCCGGAATCATCGGGTGGTGGTTATGTCGTCGTGTTTGATGACATCACCGAGCTAATCCAGGCGCAACGTGCTACCGCCTGGGGTGAAGTCGCGCGCCGTCTGGCGCACGAGATCAAGAATCCGCTCACGCCTATCCAGCTTGCGGCTGAGCGGCTAGAGCACAAGCTGACCGCACACCTTAACGAACCGGATGCCGAGATCCTGCAACGTTCAACGCGGACGATCGTCAATCAGGTGCAGGCGATGAAGCGCATGGTCGATAGTTTCCGTGACTACGCCCGCTTGCCACCGGCAAACCTGGTGACGCTGGATCTGAACGAACTACTGCGTGAGCTGCTGGTGCTGTATGAAGCTTCATCGACGCCAATACGTGCCACGCTGGCTGCTGATTTGCCGGCGGTGATCGGCGATCCCACCCAGTTGCGTCAGATTATTCACAATCTGATCCGCAACGCCCAGGATGCTACCGAAGGCCGTGCAGACCTCCAGATCGAAGTGCGTACCCGCTATGAAAACCGTCACGTCGAATTGACGATCGCCGATACGGGGCCGGGCTTCCCGCCGGAAATTATGGCAAATGCCTTTGAGCCCTACGTCACCACCAAACCCAAAGGCACAGGTCTGGGCTTGCCCATCGTCAAGAAGATCATCGAAGACCATGGCGGCCGGATCAGCCTGGGGAATCGAACAAGTGGCGGCGCCGAAATCTGCATTCAGTTGCAGACTGCGGACACTGCCGAAGTAACCCATCAACAACTTCATGAAAAGTCGGTAGGAGCCTGATATGGCAGAAATACTGGTAGTCGATGACGAAGTCGGGATTCGCGAGCTACTCTCGGAAATCCTGGCAGACGAGGGGCATAGTGTGATGCTCGCCGAGAATGCAACCCGGGCGCGGGAGTTGCGTGGCAGCCGTCGGCCCGATCTGGTGCTGCTTGATATCTGGATGCCGGACGCTGATGGCATCTCGTTGCTAAAGGAATGGTCGGCCAGTGGCTTATTGACCATGCCGGTTGTCATGATGTCAGGACACGGCACCATTGATACGGCGGTGGAAGCGACGCGCATTGGTGCGGTGGATTTTCTGGAGAAGCCAATCGCGCTGCAGAAGCTGCTGGCCACCGTTAAGAAATGCCTCAAACCAGATGCCTCTGCCACTCGCCAGCACTACGCGGTCGATTCGCTGTTGCAGATTGGTCTGTTGAAGAAGTTTGCGCAGCGCATCGCACAGTCGGCCAAGCATTCGCCAATCCTGTTTCTGCGGGGCGCCCAGGGCCTGGTGGCTGAGGTCGGTGCGCGTAGTCTGCTGGCACCCCACGCGCCGTGGCTGAATCTGTCGCAGGAGAGTCGTGCGATTACTCAGGAAGTGCTTGAACAGCATGCTGGCGGCGTACTGTTTTTGCCCGAACTGTTTGGCGCGGGCCGCATGGCCCAGATGAATCTGGCTTTCGTGCTTGAGCGACTGGCGAAGTATCGCCTGACGCTGGTGGTTGCCAGCGGTCATTCGGTGGAAGCCATTGTCGAGAGCGGTGTTGATCCGGCACTGGTGTCGCGCCTGAGTGATGTGTGGGTGGGGCTACCGTCGTTATCCGAATCGGCCAATGATCTGCCAGAACTCCTGCCAGCCTTACTGACGCTGCTATGTGAGCAGGGCAATATTCCCCATCGCTACATGGCGCCGGATGCGCTGAATGTTTTGCGTCAGAAAGCCTGGTCTGGTGCCGATGGCGGCTGGAGCCTGTTGCTGGGGACGCTGAAGAACCTGGCACTAAATGCCCTAGATGAAACCATCAGCCGACAGGATGTGGATGGACTGCTCCAGACGGCCGATGTGCCTGTGGAAGAGTCGACGGCCGAAGAAGCGGAAGGATCCCTAGGCGCCTTCTACGAAATGCCGCTCAAAGAGGCACGAGATGCTTTCGAGCGTCTGTACCTGACGCATCACATCGCGCGCAGCAACGGCAACATGACTCGGGTTGCCGAACAGAGTGGTCTGGAACGGACGCACCTGTACCGTAAATTCAAGCAGCTGGGTATCACGCTGGATCGGCGCGATGCCAATGGCGCTGCATCCTGAAACCGATGCCCGATTAATTGACCATGAACTCTGGAGTTGCTGTGAATCGCCCACGTAATGATCTTTTTCTGCGCGCCTTGCTCAAGGAACCGACCGAAACCACCCCTGTCTGGCTGATGCGCCAGGCCGGTCGCTATCTACCGGAGTATCGCGAAACGCGCAAACGCGCGGGTAGTTTTCTGGGGCTCTGCAAGAATCCGGCCTATGCCTGTGAAGTCACGCTGCAACCGTTGGCCCGCTACGACCTGGATGCCGCGATTCTGTTTTCCGACATCCTGACCGTGCCGGATGCGATGGGCCTGGGGCTTTACTTTTCCGAAGGGGAAGGCCCCAAGTTCGAGCGCCCATTGCGTGACGAATGGGAGATCCGTAATCTCTGCGTGCCCGATCCGCATGATCAATTGCGCTATGTGATCGACGCGGTAGCCGAGATTCGTCGCGCGTTGGATAACAGTGTGCCGCTCATTGGTTTTTCGGGCAGCCCCTGGACGCTGGCTTGCTACATGGTCGAGGGCGGTGCATCAGATGACTATGCACGCATCAAGACGATGGCCTACGATCGCCCGGATCTGATGCACAGAATTCTTGAGGTCACGACCGAGTCGGTCATTCAGTATCTCAATGCCCAGATCGAAGCCGGCGCTCAAGCCGTGATGATTTTTGATTCCTGGGGGGGCACGCTGGCCGAATCCGCGTTCCACGAGTTTTCCCTGAATTACATGAAGCGCATTGTGGTCGGTCTGCATAAGACCTGGGACGGCGCGCGCATCCCGTCAATTGTCTTTACCAAGGGCGGTGGGCTCTGGCTTGAAGCGTTGGCCGACACCGGTGCCAACGGACTGGGCCTGGACTGGACCATTGATATCGGCAAGGCGCGCGCCCGTGTGGGTGACCGCGTTGCGCTGCAGGGCAACCTGGATCCGACGATTCTGCGGGCGGGGCCCGAAGCGGTTGCCCGCGAAGCCGAGAAGGTGTTGCGTAGCTTCGGCTCTGCCGATACCGGCCATGTTTTCAACCTCGGTCACGGCATTTCCCAGTTCACCCCACCAGAGAATGTGTCGGTGTTGGTCGATACGGTGCACTCGGTCGGTCGTGCCATGCGCGCCGGCCGCTAAGCGCCCGACAATCCTCGGCCTCATGGCATCGTCATAATCCGAGCGGAAGCGAATCCTGTGGCTGGTTCTGTCCTGTCAAGGTGCGCGCTTCAGGCGCTTTACCCACAAAGTTATCCACAACCCGGATTGGCCGTTTACGAACGAAGAATCAATGGGTTATGGTTTTGTGCGGAGAAGACCGTTAACAAATATCCTCTAAGGTGGGGGTTTCGGTGAACCCGCAAAATCCACCTCAAACCCCGGGGGGGCTCTGGCGATTGCGGGTGGCGATTGATGCGCCTCTGGCCTCCAGTTTTGACTACCTCGCCCCGGCCGATGTGACACCGGCCGATGTCGGGCACCGGGTTGTTGTGCCCTTCGGTAGCGGCCGTCGGGTCGGCCTGATTCTGGGGGTTCTTCCCCTGGCCGATATCAGCGACCCGGCTGCCCCGGATCCGGCAATGCTTAAACCCGCCGAAACGATCCTGCGCGATCTGCCACCTTTGCCGCAGGATTGGATTGAACTCTGTCTCTTTGCCGCAAGCTATTACCAAGCGGCAGCCGGGGAGGCATTGCTGCAAGCGATTCCCACAGGCTTGCGTAAACCCGACCCGACTAAACGCCGGGCAATCAAGCCCCGTGTTGCGACCGCAGACACTGCTGTGACACCTCCCGCGTTGACCACGGGTCAATCGGCGGTGCTTGAAAGCCTGCTGCCGCGCTTGCAGGGCTACTCGGCCAATTTGCTGTTCGGGGTCACGGGCTCCGGTAAAACCGAGGTCTATCTGCGATTGATCGACGCCGCGCTGGCAGCGGGCAAGCAGGTCTTGTTACTGGTGCCGGAGATCAATCTCACGCCTTTGCTGGAGGCACGCGTTGCCACGCGTTTTCCCATGGTGCCAGTGGTCAGTCTGCATAGTGAAGTCACTGAAGCAGCGCGTGCCCGGCATTTCGCTGCTGCGTTGAGCGGCGAGGCGCGCATCGTGATTGGCACGCGGCTGGCCGTCTTTACGCCGATGCCTACGCTGGGCCTGATCATTGTGGATGAAGAACATGATCCGGCCTATAAACAACTGGAAGGGATGCGTTATCACGCACGTGATCTGGCTGTGTGGCGGGCGCACCAGTGCGGGGTACCGATTGTGCTGGGCTCGGCGACACCTTCGCCCGAGAGCTGGTCGAATGTGCAGAACGGTCGTTACCAACGTTTGGATCTCCCCGAACGCGCCCATGCCGAAGCCGTATTGCCAACGATCAGTCTGCTTGATACACGACGCCTGACGCTTGACGAAGGCATGTCGCCGAACCTGCTCGATGAGCTTGCCCAGGGGCTGGACGCAGGTGAACAGAGTCTCCTGTTCATTAATCGCCGGGGCTACGCCCCGGTATTGACGTGCACGGCCTGCGGCTGGGTATCGAACTGCCGCCGCTGCGCGGCACATCGTGTGGTGCATCGACTTGACCGGACACTGCGCTGTCATCACTGCGGCGATACTTCGCCGATACCGCGGCAATGTCCGGATTGCGGTAACGCCGATTTGCGACCGCTCGGGCGCGGCACCCAACGCATTGAAGAAGCGCTGCAGAAACATTTTCCCCAGGCCAGAATTTTGCGGGTCGACCGGGATGTGGCAACAACCCGCAAACAATGGGAAGCGCTCGAAGCGCAGATCCGCTCACGTGATGTCGATATCCTGGTCGGTACCCAGATGCTGGCGAAGGGCCACGACTTTCCTGCCCTGACCCGGGTTGGTGTTGTGGGCGCAGATACAGGGCTGTTTGCCGCCGACTGGCGGGCACCCGAGCGGTTGTTCGCGCAGCTGATGCAGGTGGCCGGCCGTGCGGGCCGTGCCGCCCAGCCGGGGCGAGTGATCGTGCAGACCGAACACCCGGAGCACCCGTTGTATCAGTGTCTGCTCCGGCATGATGTGCCCGCCTTTCTGGAACAGGAACTGCGCGAGCGACAACGTGCCGGCTTCCCGCCCTTTGCATCACAAGCCATCGTGCGCGCCGAAGCGAAGCAACTCGATACCGTGCTTAACTTTCTAAAGCAGATCCGCAGCCTCGTGCCGGCCGAAGATCACCCCGATGTATTTCTGTACGATCCGGTACCGATGCGCATGGTCAAACTGGCCGGGCGAGAGCGGGCGCAACTGCTGATCGAATCGCCCAGCCGGATTGCACTGCAGAATTTTCTTAACGCCTGGTTGCCGAAGATCAGTGCGGGGCGCGGCATGACACGCGGCCACGCACCGGGGGGCGTACGCTGGGGCGTCGAGGTTGATCCGCTGGAATGCTAGTAGAGGCGGGCGGCACCCCGGACCCCGGAACTGTCACCAAAAGCGGGTAGGCGTATTTGTGTTTGCAGAGGTGTACCCGCGGGTAGAAACACATGTGTGGGCAGCACGTTACACAGATCGGCAATAAGGCCCGGACGTTGCGAGACACCGCCGCCCAGAACGATGGTGTCAGGATCAAAGGCGTTGATGATCACCGAAAGCGCCCTGGCCAGACGGGCTGTGTGACGTTGCAATGCCGCCTGCGCTGCGATGTTACCCGCCGTTGCCGCGGTGATGAGTGCGGGCACATCACGGGTGGATGCGTCGGGATTATGCCGCTGGTAATCCGCTACCAGCGCCGGGCCCGACAACCAGGCTTCAATACACCCCTGTTTGCCACAGTAACAGGTTGGCCCGGGGAATTCGCCGGTGCTTGTGATCGGTAATGGATTGTGGCCCCACTCGCCGGCGAGCCCATTGGGCCCCTGAAGCAGGTCGCCGTTGACAAAGAATCCACCGCCCACGCCGGTGCCCAGGATCACGGCAAACACCGAGGGTGATCCTTGTGCCGCGCCATCCATGGCTTCAGATAGCGCCAGGCAATCGGCATCATTGGCGAGCCGGACCGGCCGTTGCAAAAGATCCTCCAGATCCTGTTGTAATGTCTGGCCATTCAGGCAGGTCGAATTGGCATTGCGAATCCGGCCATCTGCAGGATTAACCGACCCCGGATGTCCAACGCCCACCTTGGTGCAGTGGTTACCCAGTGTGGTCTCGGCGCGTTTAATTATCCGACTGATGGCTTGAAGTGTTTCAGGGTAATCGCCTTGCGGCGTTGAGACCCGCTCCCGAAAAACGAATGCACCCGCCGCATCCAGCACGGCTGCTTCGATTTTGGTGCCGCCGAGGTCGATACCGATTTGCATGGGTCAGCGATTGCCAACAGGCACGACATTGTCTTCCGGTAGCTGCCCCGTGTTATTTCGCCAGAGCGGGTGTAGGCAGAGCGTCAGCAGCGAAACGAAAGCCCCTAACATGATGACCAGAGCGGGCGCCATCGTGAGCTGAAATCGCGCGATCAGGAACTCGGTGAACATCGGTGCTAGCCCGCCAAAGAGTCCAACGGCAAGACTGTATCCAAACGACAGGCCGGTGACACGCACCTTGTGCGGTAGCAGCGTTGCCATGCTGGCCGAGAGTGGCCCGAGATAGAAACCCTGACCAATCGCTAGCAGTAGGCCACCCAGAATCATCAACGGTACGTTGCCGCTGGCAAACAGAGAGAATGCCGGCCAGGCGCCCGTGAGCAGGATCAGCACACCCAGCCGGGTTATGTGTAATTTGCCAAAACGGTCGCCTAGCCAACCGCCCACCACGGATAGCAGGCTGACCAGCAACAGGCTCAGCAGGTTGATGGCCAGTGCGGTCGTGGTGTTGATACCGGTGACCTTGGTCATCCAGGGCACGGCATACATGAATCCGACGAATGAGACGATACCGGTGGCGGTATTGGCCAGGGCAATCGCCAGCATGGGTCGCCAGTAATCGCGAAACGCGGTTCGCACTGGAGACTGCAACATGTCCTTGCGCTGCATGATCTCGTGCCCGAGAGAACGGCGGGCCCAGATGCCAATGCCAGTGAGCAGGATGCTGGATAGGAAGGGCACGCGCCAACCCCAGTCGGCCATCACCGCCTTGCCAAGCACGGTTGTGCACAAAAAACTGGCGGCCGTGCCCAGAAGCAGTCCGCCAAAAGCGCCCATGGGGCTGAAGCCGCCGATTAAGCCACGGCGATTGGCCGGTGCATGTTCGATCAGAAAGACGATCGACGAGGAATACTCGCCACCAATCGATAGCCCCTGCAACATGCGAAGCAGAATCAGTAGTGCGGGCGCCCACAAGCCGATCGTGGCATAGGTCGGCAACAGGCCGATCAGCAGTGTGGGAATAGCAATGAGCAGGACTGAAAGTTGCAGCGCGGCCTTACGCCCGATGCGATCTCCAATATTGCCGAAGAGCACGCCACCGATCGGCCGCATGACCATGCCGGTGGCGAAGGCGCCATAGCTGGCCAGTAATGCCGCTACCGGATCATCCGTGGGAAAGAAATGCGCCGCGAAGTAGCCAGCCAGATAGGCGTAGACAATAAAGTCATAAAACTCGATGGCGTTGCCAATGGCACCCGCCAGCACAGTTTTACGCAGGCTGGTCGGGCTGGTCGGCATCGCGGCTTTAGGCTTCGCTGCTGTAACCACTCAGTGCGTGGTTATAGGCCGGGCAGATCGCATTGAGGCTGTGGATCGAAATATTAAGGTTGCGCACAATGCCATCCTTGAGACCGTAGACCAGACCGTGTACTGCAATTTCCTGGCCGCAGGTCCAGGCGTCATACAGGACCGTCGATTGCGCCAGATTAAGCACCTGCTCGATGACATTGAGTTCGCACAAACGATCATGGCGCTCGGCTTCCGGCGCGGCGTCGATGATGGCCTGATGCTTTTGCCGGACATCATGGATATGGCGCAGCCAGTTGTCGGCCAGACCGACGCGCAGGCCATCGAGGGCCGCCTTGACCCCACCACAACCGTAGTGGCCAACGACCAGAATGTGTTTCACACGCAGCACTTGCACCGCATACTGCACGACCGACAGGCAGTTCAGGTCGCTATGAACCACCACATTGGCAATGTTTCGGTGCACGAAGACTTCACCCGGTTGTAGCCCCATAATCTGGTTGGCAGGAACGCGGGAATCCGAACAACCGATCCAGAGGTATTCCGGTTTCTGGAGCTTGGCGAGATCGCCGAAATACTCGGGGTTGTCTTTTTGTATCTGTTCGGACCAGATGCGGTTCTGTTCGAAGAGCGGTTCGAGCACATGCATGGGGTTAATCCTCTGTTTTTATTTGCGATTGGGGCATGGCGTATTATAAAGGAGCCCACAAACGCGGGTGGTAATCCGGGTGCAAAGGCACGAAAGGGGAGATTATGCTGGTCCGTTTTTCTTCGCAGGCGACATCCAATCTGCTGATGTTTGATGATGTCGCACGAGCTCTGTTGACCGTGATTGGTAAATCACCCACGCAACGCGGTGTGATTACTGTTGATGAGATGCCGACTGCGCTGACGCACCTGCATCAGCTGGTCGAGCACGAAAAACGCTTGAAGGAAGGCCGGGAGTCACGCGAGGAAATGCCGATTCCCGAGGTGGGTATCGAACCTCATGAGTTGATCGGGCTCTCTGTTCGCGCCCGTCCCTTTATCAAGACGCTGGAACAGGCCTTGCGCGAAAAGAAGGAGATCACCTGGGAAGCCCCGAAGGACTTCGCCAGGTCATAGGCTACAGAATCGGTGCCAACCAGCGTTTGGCATCGTTGACCGATAAGCCGCTGCGACGTGCAAAGTCCTCCAGCTGATCGGTATCGATCTTGCTGACGGCAAAGTAATGTGCAGCCGGATGGGCCAGATAGAAACCGGAAACCGATGCCGCCGGCCACATGGCGCAGGATTCAGTGAGCGTCATGCCAGCCAGCTTGGGCACGTCGAGTAGTTCGAACAGGCCGCGCTTGGCCAGATGATCCGGACAGGCCGGGTAGCCCGGTGCCGGACGTATCCCGCGATAGGCTTCCTTGATGAGCGCTGCGTTATCAAGCGTCTCGTCAGAGGCATAGCCCCAGTATTTCATGCGCACTTCGCGGTGCAGCCACTCGGCAAAGGCTTCAGCCAACCGGTCGGCCAGTGACTTGAGCATGATGGCACGGTAATCGTCGTGCTCGTCTTCAAATTTCTTGACGTGGGGTTCGATGCCCTCGCCACAGGAAACGGCAAAGCCGCCGATCCAGTCTGGCAGGGTGTCGGTGGGCTGTTTCTCGGCGATAAAGTCTGCAAGACACTGATTGGGTTTACCGCTAGGGCGTTCCTGTTGCTGGCGCAGGTTGTGCCAGATCATCCCCACGTGCTGGCGGGCGTCGTCGGTATAGATTTCGATATCATCACCCACGCGGTTGGCCGGGAAGAGGCCAAAGACACCACGAGGCTTTAGCCATTGCTCAGCGACGATCTGCTTGAGCATATCTTGGGCATCGGCATAGACCTGCTTGGCGGTTTCACCCACTACCTTGTCATCCAGAATCGCCGGGAACGAGCCGGTTAGATCCCAGGTCTGGAAGAAGGGGCTCCAGTCAATGTAAGGCACGAGTGCATCAAGGCTGGGCTCAACAACCTGCACGCCGGTCTGCTTGGGCGCGACTGGTTGATAAGTCGCGTAGTCGCCGGTGAAGGCGTTGAAGGCATTGGCCTGGGCGGCTTCGTGCGAGACCAGCGCCACGCCCTTCTTATTGGCATGCTGCTGACGGACCTTTTCATAGTCTGCGGCCAGTTCGGCACGGTAGTTGGCGGCCTTTTCCAGATCCGCCGACAGTAGATTCGATACCACGCCGACAGCGCGAGAGGCATCCGGTACATAAACCACGGGGCGGTCGTAGTTCGGCGCAATCTTGATGGCGGTATGAGCGCGGCTCGTCGTTGCACCGCCGATCATGAGCGGTACATCAAAACCCTGGCGTGTCATTTCGCTGGCGATGTGGGTCATTTCTTCCAGTGACGGCGTAATCAGGCCGGAGAGACCAATCACCTGAGCTTCGTGCTCAATCGCGGCCTTCAAAATCTGATCGCACGGCACCATGACGCCGAGGTCCACGACTTCGTAGCCATTACATCCCAGCACCACGCCGACGATGTTTTTGCCGATGTCGTGCACGTCACCCTTAACGGTGGCCAGCACGATCTTGCCCTTGGCGGCAGCACCCGAGCGGGCTTTTTCTTCTTCGATGAACGGCACGAGGTGGGCAACGGCCTGCTTCATGACACGGGCAGATTTCACCACCTGCGGCAGGAACATCTTGCCGGCGCCAAACAGATCGCCGACGGTGTTCATGCCGCTCATGAGCGGGCCTTCGATCACGGCCAGCGGCGGTTGGCCGGCCGCGGCCAGGGCAGCCCGGCATTCTTCCGTATCGGCAACCACGTATTCGGTGATGCCTTTGACCAGCGCGTGGCTCAGGCGCTCTTCCACCGGCCATTGGCGCCAAGCTAGGTCTTCGACGCGTTCCTTGGCGGTGCCCTTCACGTTCTGGGCAAATTCCACCAGCGCGTCACCGGCACCGGCGTGCTTGTTGAGCACCACGTCTTCAACCTTGGCGCGTAGCTCTGGTTCAATCTCGTCATAAACACCAAGCTGACCGGCGTTGACGATGCCCATGGTCATGCCCGCCTGAATGGCGTGATAGAGGAAAACGGTATGAATCGCTTCGCGCACCGGGTCGTTGCCGCGGAACGAGAACGACACATTGGAAACACCGCCCGAGATGCAGGCGTGCGGCAGATGCGCCTTGATCCAGCGCGTGGCTTCGATGAAGTCAACCGCGTACCCATCATGCTCCGGAATACCGGTGGCGATGGCGAAAATGTTCGGGTCGAAGATGATGTCTTCCGGTGGAAAGCCATTGGCGACGAGCAGCTTGTAGGCGCGCTCGCAGATTTCGACTTTGCGGGCGAAGGTATCGGCCTGGCCTTTTTCATCAAAGGCCATGACGATAACCGCGGCACCATACTGGCGGGCAAGCCGTGCCTGACGCAGGAATTCGGCTTCGCCCTCTTTCATCGAGATCGAGTTGACGATGCCCTTGCCTTGAATGCACTTGAGGCCCGCTTCGATGACCGACCACTTTGACGAGTCGATCATGATCGGCACGCGCGAGATGTCCGGTTCGGAAGCAATCAGATTCAGGAAGCGCACCATGGCCGCTTCTGAATCCAGCATCGCTTCGTCCATGTTGATGTCGATGACCTGAGCACCGTTTTCTACCTGCTGACGGGCGACCGCCAGGGCATCGTCGAAGCGACTCTCCAGAATCATCTTGGCGAAAGCGCGTGAGCCCGTGACGTTGGTGCGCTCACCCACATTGACGAAAAAGGATTCGGGGCCGATTTCGCAAGGTTCCAGACCGGAGAGGCGGAGACGGTGTGGCACATCCGCCGGTCGGCGTGGCGTGACGCCCGCCACAGCATCGGCAATGGCGCGGATATGATCCGGCGTCGTGCCGCAACAGCCACCGACAATATTAACCAGACCGTGCACCGCCCATTCGCGGATATCTTCCGCCAGCATTTCTGGCGTTTCGTCGTAGCCACCAAAGGCATTCGGTAGGCCCGCGTTCGGGTGGGCCGAAATATAGGTCGGGCAGATGCGCGATAGCGTTTCAACGTGCTGACGTAGTTCCTTAGCCCCGAGAGCGCAGTTAAAGCCCACCGAGATCGGTCGCGCGTGCGCCATCGATGTCCAGAAGGCTTCAGCGGTCTGGCCGGAGAGCGTGCGACCAGAGGCATCGGTAATCGTGCCTGAGATCATCACGGGCCAGCGACGACCACGGGTCTCGAAAACCTGCTCGACCGCCATGATGGCCGCCTTGGCATTCAGCGTATCGAAAAC
>JBFYKG010000014.1:0-23808 GCA_041311015.1 Rhodocyclaceae bacterium
TCAGATATCAGATTGGTACGCTTTACGTTAACGGCGGCAACGGCTCGATGGATACGGCTGCCAAGCTCGTCGAACTGAGTGATCGGTTTGCCTTGGGTCTCAAAGTCATCGGTTTGCCCAAAACCATCGATAACGATCTGGAAGGTACCGATACCTCACCCGGTTTCGGTTCTGCCCTGAAGTACCTGTCGGTTTCCCTTATGGAAGCCGCGCGCGATCATTGCGCCATGGCCACCAAACCAAGTGTTTTCATCATGGAGGTGATGGGGCGGCACACGGGCTGGTTAGCCACTTGCGGCGCTGTTGCACGCTTGCCGGAGGCCATAGATTCACCGCTTATTCTGTTGCCAGAAGCCCTATTTGACCCGGATCATTTTGTCGCCACCGTGCGCGACCGTGCGAGCCGCAGCAACGCCATCGTCTGTGTGGTTTCCGAAGGCATCCGCACCGCAGACGGCCGTTTTTATGCGCAGCAGAACGTCGCGCAAACCTATGGCCACGAGCAACTGGGCGGCGCCGGCTTTGCCATTGCCGAACTGCTCCGCGCGCAGCTCGGCTTCAAGGTGCATGTTGCCATCCCCGATTACATGCAACGTGCAGCGCGGCACCTGGCCAGCGCCACTGATATTGCTCAGGCTGAAGCTGTGGCGCGTCATGCCGTCGTGCTCGCCCAATCCGGTCAGACCGGGTTGATGGTGAATATTGTTCGGGAGTCAGACAGCCCTTACCACTGGCATTGTGGTGACATTGCGCTGAAAGAAATCGCCAACAAAGAGCGACGGCTGCCTGATGACTGGATCGACCGCCAGAACTATACGTTAAGCGCTAATGCGCTTGCCTACCTTCAGCCTCTGATCGCAGGGGAGATCAGTCTGCCGTGGTCGGCGGGATTGCCGGAATACCCGTGGGTTGAGTGGCCAGCTGTCTGACAGAAACTATCGGGGAAATATTTCGCGATAGTGGTTACATCTTGCCGCTGGACTGTACCTTGAGTAGATAGGTCGTCATGTCGGTCAGCTCCGGTGAACCCCATTCCAGAGGGACATTACGCATGGGTCCCTTCATGCAGACCTGAATAACTTCATCCAGATTCATGGTGTCTACCCCAAATCGCGCCTTGCTATTCATGGCAGCGTGAGGGTACGGCTGTTTGAAGCCGGCGCCAAAGCTGGCGGCATCTGCATGACAGGAAGCGCAGGCACGGCCGTTGGTGGAAAGCTGGGCGTCGTTGAATAGCTGTCGTCCACGATCAATGGCCGGCTTGTTGGCCGGGTACTTGGCTTTGTAGCCTGCGGGGCGCAGTACAGAGGGTTCATCCAGACGTGGCGCATTGTTCTGCCCTAGAACTGAAAGCGGTATGGCGAGCAGGGCGATCCAGAATGTTGTGCGTACTAGATTCATATCCGACCTCCTTGGTATCTGTACTCTACCGTAATAATCGCTCAGTATTGCATACGATTTGCAAAAGCATTGTAGTGTGATGGAGCCTGCGTTTAGGCACTTCAGCATGATGATATACAATGCTTGATAATATTGTCGAATATGTAACAGCATGCAAGAAATCTCCCTTTACATTGTGCTTCCCCTCCTGTTTTCGGCAGCACTGCTGTATTCATCAGTAGGCCATGCTGGTGCCTCAGGCTACCTCGCTGTGATGGCCCTACTGCAGGTGGCACCCGAACAGATGCGTCCGGCTGCTTTGACGCTCAATGTGCTGGTGGCGACCCTCGCTACCTACAAGTTTCTCAAGGCCGGTGCCTTCGACAAGCGTTTATTCCTTATTGCGAGTGCAGCCTCAATTCCCGCAGCCTATTTCGGTGGTTCGTTAACGATACCAGCGTCTGTTTTCAAGCCGGTTATTGGTATGGTGCTCGTGATTTCGGCCATCAAGATCTGGTTTGATGCCCGACAGAAACGTGACTACGCCGTGGTGCCGGTGAAGGCGCCTGTGCTCTTTATCTCGGGCGGACTGCTGGGATTCCTATCAGGAGTCACGGGTGTGGGCGGGGGCATTTTTCTGAGCCCGATGCTGCTTTTTTTTAAATGGGCTCAGGTCAGAGCGATTTCGGGTATCTCTGCCGCATTCATTCTCGTTAATTCGGTTGCAGGTCTGGCTGGCGTGATGCGGACGAATCAGACATTGCCTGAGCACTTCTATCTCTGGGGGATCGCTGTGTTAGCCGGCGGCTATATCGGGTCTGAACTTGGGAGTCGACGGCTTGGCAATCATCTGATCCGGCAGATTCTGTCGGTGGTTCTACTCGTCGCAGGCGCCAAAATGATTGCTACGGCTTGATTGGATTTTCTGTTCTGGAGATACCGTTTATGAAGAAACTACCCAGAAAATATTTTCATCTGGCTTTCAGCCTGGTCATGGGCGCAAAGATGGTACTGATCATGACCTTCTTTATTACCCTCATCAATCTCGGCTGGCACGCGGGTTTTTTTGCGGCCTGGATGAAGGCCTACCTAGTGGCCTATCCGATTGCTGTACCGGTGATTTATTTTCTGGCACCGCTGGCCCGACGTTTTGCATCGAAGTGGGTCGAGGCGCCCTAATCACCTAGAAGATCGTGCCGTCGATCCGGAGGTTCAGGGCATTAAAGCCCTGTGCCTGTAAATGCAGGACAGCGGCCATGCTCCGTACACCATGCTGGCAATAAACGACCAGCGGCATCCCCGGATCAAGCTGCGACTCCAGATCATCGTTGGCGAGTAAGGTCTCGAGGGGGAGGTGGTGCGCGCCTTGTAGATGTCCGGCGGCCCACTCGTCATGGCCACGCACATCGATCAGCATGAAGGGGATGCCGGATTCGATAAGACCGTTCAGATCATTCAGCGACATCGAATCGGCAGACTGACTCATGCAGTGGGCCGGGCACGGTTCGGGGAGTTCAATCTGCGCGGGTGGTGTTGTGCAGATCGGGCAATCCGGGCGGGGTGCCATCTTGAGGGTACGGGTATCCCAGGTCCGGGCATCGGCCAACAAGAGCCTACCCGCCAGCGATTCAAGGCCGTGTTGATGGCATTGATCGTCACCGAGCGCCAGTTTGCACACTTCGATCGCTTGTATCGTCCCGATCATCCCAGCCAGCGCACCTAGGGTGCCGGCTTCGGCACAGTTGGGGATGTGCTTGGCGGGGGGCTCGGGGTAAAGGCAGCGATAACAACCGGTTTTACCGGCGTTGAAGACGGACGCCTGGCCTTCAAGCCCGAGTATGGACCCATAGACAACCGGTAAACCCAATCGTGCTGCGGCATCGTTGATGAGGTATTTGGTGGCAAAGTTGTCCGATCCGTCGACGATGATTTCGTATGGGGATAAGATGTCCAGTACGTTGCCCGCCTCCAGTCGTTGAGCGATAGGGCGTAGGTTGGTATCGCTATTGAGCGCCCGCAAGTGGCTGACAGCCGCGTCCACTTTGGTACGCCCGATATCGCCTTCCGTGAACAGCACCTGTCGCTGCAGGTTGCTTAAGGCGACTTGATCGTCGTCGATGATGCCAATGTAACCGCCTTGACTGGAAAGACCAACGCCTGCGGCAACAAGGTAAAGCAGGGCGGGGCAACCTAGGCCACCGGCACCAACGACCAGAACACGCGCACGGCCTAGCGATGCCTGGCCCGCAAGTCCGATTTCTGGGAGGACGGTTTGGCGGGAATAGCGCATATGCCTGCCGGATCAGGTCAGGAGTTCGGTCGGATAGTAGGCCACCGGATCACCGGCCTTGTGGGTGCCGGGGGCTTCTTCGAAGATGGCCCAGCCGTTGGTTTCAAGAAAAGGTGCAATCTTGAATGATTCCTGCCCGTTCAGAACATCCAGAATCTGTTGTCCGGTCGAATCCGCATGTATGTGCGATTTGAGAAAGAGGCGCAGCGGTCCCGTCTTGACGTAGTCACTGGTCAACTTTGCAATGCTGGGTGATTCGGGCGCCATGCCCAGGAGTTGGCGCAGCAGGGGCACCATGAAGAAGCGCAGCCCAATGGCGGTTGAAATCGGGTTACCTGGCAGGCCGAAGAAATAGCGGTTGTCGGGCAATCGGGCAAACAGCACCGGCTTTCCGGGTTTGATCGAAACCCGGTGGAATAGGATTTCGGCGCCAAACTCCTGAAGGACACCCGGAATGAAGTCCCACTTTCCTTTGGACACGGCGCCCGAACTCACGAGAATTCTGGCATCGTTCTGGCTGGCCAACAGGGTCCGGAATTTTTCTTCATCGTCTCCCACATGGCCTGCATACGAAGCCGAAAGGCCGACGGACTCAAACGCCGAGATCAGGTAAGGCGTGTTCGAGTCATAGATCTGTGATGCTTCCAACGGCGCGGTGTAGTTATCGGAGACCTCTTTGCCGGTGGTAAAGATACGGATGCCGGGTTGTGCAGCAACGCGTACCTGGTGTGTTCCGGTCGCAAAGAGCACGGCAATGTGCGATGACCGTAGGCGCGTACCGCGATGAATGAGCGTTTTGCCCGCAGGGAAATCATCGCCCGCGAAGCGCACACTGTCGTGATGCGGTACCGGTTGGGTAAGGGTGATCTGGGTCACATTGCCCGATGTATCCATCAGGGGCGTGACGCATTCGATCGGGACCACGCTGTCCATGCCTTCGGGTATGGCGCCCCCGGTCATGACCTGGATCGCGTGGTGGGAGACCCCCTGGCCTGCCGGGTCGCCTGCGGCCTGGGCGCGCAGAACCGGTAACGTTAAGGGCTGGGCTGCCGATGACGCCGTTGTGTCGGCGGCGCGTACAGCGAACCCATCCATGTTCGAGTTATCGAAGCGTGGTAGCGCAAAGGGGGCGATGAAGTCTTCGGCCAGTACCCGGTTGAGAGCCTGATGGGTCGGTATCTGCTCACCTGGCAGCGGCATGGCTGCGTCGCGCAGAATGGCAAGCGCATCGAGATAGGGGGTCATGACTCGATGTCCTGGATAATGGTCAGTAGATGTTTGATCAGGGGTACAAGGACATCCATGCCTTCCTTAACGGCCTTCGGGCTGCCGGGCAGGGTGATGATGAGAACGTTGCCCAGTGTTGCACCGATTGAGCGGCTGCTCCAGCTGAAAGGGGTGAAAGCGGCACCGCTGCTGCGGAGGAGTTCACCCACACCCGGAATCAGCTTATCGGCAATGGCAGCAACGGTTTCCGGCGTACTGTCACGACCGGAGACGCCGGTACCCCCCGAAGTCATGATCAGGCGAGTCTGTCCTGCAGATTTGATGGCTCGTATCTTTTCCTGGAGCAGGGTAGGCTCGTCGGGGATCACCGTGACTGCGTGCACCCGGGCGCCGGCATCTTCCAGCAGCTGCCGAGCCACCGGGCCGGATTTGTCTTCATACACGCCTGTTGCAGCACGGTCGCTGAGTACAATCACCTCGGCAACAATGCCTTCGAGGAGCGGCCTGGGCTTTGGCATGACGCACGTACGAACCCAGTCAGGCACCAAGGCATCATCCGGGTTGAACCAGCAGCCGGATTTGCCGCCAACTTTAGCCAGGAGCCGTACATCCGTAATACGTAAGTCGGGCTCAACCATTTTGGTGAGGTCCCAGATGGTGAGCAGCGCAGCGTTAACGCCGGCCAGGGCTTCCATCTCTACGCCTGTCCTTGCGGTTGTTCGGGCCGTGCAATACACACGGATGCTGGATGAACCGGCATCAAGTTCTGTAATAACACCCACATGATCCAGCCCCATGGGGTGACATAGAGGCATGAGCTGGCTCGCCCCTTTGGCGCCCTGGATGCCGGCGACTTCGGCCAGCATGAGGGCATCACCTTTGGGGAGCTGCCGGTCGCGAATCAATTGAAAGGCCGAGGCCCCGACATGAATGGTGCCGGTGGCGATGGCAATACGTTGGGTTGCAGGCTTGTTGCCCACGTCGATCATTGAAAAAGCTTGGGTCATTGGGGCAAGTGCGGGGGTTTAACCGCCCAGCGCAGAGAGATTCTTTGTGGCGCCAGACTGGTGGAAGTGGAGGAGATGGGTCGCACTTTTCTGCTGGAGTAGCGAGGTAACGGTTTGTTGCAATTCGCTTAGTTGCTCAGGGGATTGCAACAGGTGACGGATGTTGTGCCCGCTTTGGCCAAAGAGACACAGCCGCAGGTCACCACGTGCAGTTACCCGCAGGCGGTTGCAGGTAGAACAGAAATCCTTGGCATAGGGCGCGATGATGCCGATCTTCCCTTGATAGTCCGGATGGGAAAACTCCTGCGCCGGACCCGCACCCTGGCCTCTGGCCACCGCACACCAGCCAAGTTCACGTAAACGATCCGTAATCACCTGTGCGCCGAGATGATGCTTCGAGAAGTAGGCCCGATTGTCACCTGTTTCCATAAGTTCGATAAAACGCAGCGAGATGTTGCGGTGTCGAACGAAGGCCAGAAAATCATCCAGCTCGTGATCATTCAATCCCTTGAGCAGCACGGTATTGATTTTGATGTCATCAAAGCCGGCAGCTTCGGCGGCGTCGATGCCGGCCAGTACACGGGGCAGGTGATCCATTCCGGTGATGCGCTGGAAGTTGGCACGGTCCAGAGAATCTACGCTGACGTTGATGGCGCTGATACCGGCATCACGCCAGAGTTGAGCATGCTTTTCAAGCTGGTAGCCATTGGTTGTGGTCGCAAGCTTGCGGATTCCGGGGATCGCAGAGACCATCGCGGCAATCTGGGCAAAATCCTTACGGACTGTAGGCTCACCACCTGTCAGACGAACTTTCCATAGCCCCAGGCCGGCAAAGCCCGTGACCAGGTTGCGGATTTCTTCGGGGTTGAGGAAGTGCCTCGGAGATGTCTCGACATAACCATCGGGCAGGCAGTAGCTGCACCGGTAATTGCACACATCCGTAATGGAGAGGCGCAGGTACTGGAAAGAGCGGCCGTTGGCGTCGAGGAACATGGGGGTCGTGTGATCTGGCTTAAAATTGGCGCAGCTTAGCTGCCCGCCATGCCGTACTTGCGGAACCAGGCAAGGCCCAGTGCCCAGGCCTTATCAGCGGCTGCTTTGTTGTAATTGGCGCGGTAGTCGGCATTGAAGGCGTGGCCGACCCCGGGTAGAACAATGATTTCCGACCCGCTGCTGGATTTCTTGAGCTCGGCCTGCATCCGGGCAACGGACTCGAGGCTGATGCCCGTATCCTTTTCAGCATAAAGACCCAGTACGGGCACTTTAAGCTCGGAGCCAAAGTCAACGGGGTCGAGCGGCCGCTCATCCGAGACCATGCCTTCAACGCGACCGTAGTAGGCCAGCCCAGCCGTCAGCTTGGGGTTGTGATAGGCGTACTCCCAGACCGCACGACCGCCCCAGCAATAGCCAACGGCACCAGCCAGAGTTTTATGCCCGTTCAGCTGCTTGCGGGCGTAGGCGAGGGTGGCATCCAGGTCACCATTGACCTGATCGTCGGAAACCTTGGAGATGATGTCCTGATAGATCTTATTGACATCGGTATGACCCGCCGGGTTGCCCTGGCGAACAAAAAGCTCGGGCGCAACCGCGACGTAGCCAGCATGGGCGTAACGGCGGCAGACATCTTGGATATGTTCGTGAACGCCAAAGGCCTCATGAATCACAACCACCACGGGGTATCGACCCGGTTTGGCTGGGCGGGCGAAATAGGCCGGAATCTTGCCATCGCGGACCGGGATTTCGACCTGACCCGTCGTCAGACCATCACTGCCGGTGCGCACGATGTTATCGGAAACGGGCTCGGCCGCCAGGGCATAGCCGGTTGATAGCAGTCCAATCAGAAAAGTGCGGCGCGATACGGATGATTTCTTGGCCATGGACTCATCCTCAGTTGATGGGGGATTTGAAGAGCCAGCGATCAACCACCAGATCCGTGATCACCGCGCCGATCCAGATTGACCAGAGTGTGAGCCAGGCGGTGATGGCAAAGACCGATGCACCGGAAACGCCGGCGCCGATGGCGCAGCCGCCTGCCAGAATGGCGCCAAAGCCCATGAAGCAACCACCGATGATGTAGCGGATCATGGTGCGCGGATCATGAAAGCCTTCCAGCTTGAAACTACGGCTGAGCAGGGCAGCGGCCATCGCACCGAGCAGTACACCGGGGATCAGGCCCAGGTCAAACGACAGTGCGGCACCCGGTGGGCTCAGAAAATACATCAGGGTATCGGAGGTCGGCGCGGCAAAGCTCAGCGAATGGACAGGAACGACCTCAAAGGAATTACTGGCGACGCCAAAATTGAACCACCAGGCCGCAGCGATCATCGTGCCGACAACACAGCCAAGAATGACGGTATAGGCACTAACGGCATGTTTACGAACCATGTAGATGCCAAGCGCAAGCCATGCAAAACTGAAGAGCAGGGCACCCTCGTGGCCAATACCGGTCAGCCCGATCAGATTGCGGGACGGTCCGTCGATAGTCCACCAGCTACCAATTTCATTGCGTAACGGTGAGAAGATTCCTTCCAGTGATGCTTGGGCAGCCACTGCAAAAACCAGCCCAGTCAGCAGGGCACGCAAATTACCACCCCCCGTCAGCACCAGCATGCGGCCCGAACATGCGCGACTCAGTGCCATACCGACCCCGAAGATGAGTCCGCCGACGATGGCACCGGAGAGCGAGCCACGGTTGCTGAACTGGCGCAGACCATTGGTTTCAAAGAACCCGCCTAAAATCAGAAGCTGTGTGGCAATCAGGGCAATGGAAAAGGTGATGAGCCAGATGGCCAGTCGATCCGCCGGTTTGCCATGGGCGACTTCCATGGTGGCAGCCCGCAGACAGAAACGGGATTGCTGTGCCGCGGCGCCAAAAATCAGACCAATGACCAGGCCACCCAATACCAGTAGATACTCTTCGCCGAGTTGCGTGAGTAGCGCTTCAAAATTCATGGCTTGATGTAGGCGTAACGTTTCTGGTTCTGCAGCTCGGTAATACGGACCACACCCGACTTGGTGAATGTCGCTTCAAGTACAAACTTCGACTTGTCGATATTCTTCTTTTCGATGGTGAGTTCGCAGACTTCGAAGTTAACACCGCGTGTCTTGAGATCCGAGATCAGCGACGCATATTCAAGATTGTTCTTGGGGTCGTTGGCCCCTTCCATCAGGAACTCGACACCGTCACCAAGTGCCACCACGGTGATCTGCGTCTTGGGTGCGACATCCAGATGGTTTCTTAGGCTGCGCAGGGTGCGTGTTGCCTGCGAGGCACTGTCATCCATATGGTAGACGACCTTGTCGGCTGCCAGCGCCAGAGACGTGAGCGAAGCCATGAGCAGGGCAACAGCAAGCTTCTTGGCCCGGGTAAGGGTAAAAGACATAACGTTTCTCCGGAAAATCAGAACTTATTATAGTCCTCGACCCCGGGGTTACCGGCAATACCCTTAAGCTGTGGCTGGTTAATCTGAACGGGCTTGATCGTCTTCTTGTTGCGCAGGTTACGGGCCACGACATCCCAGATCGGTTCGCCGGCCATGCCGCGGGATTCTTCCGCCACCGGCGCCCAGCCAGCGACCTTGTACTTCCTGCTGGCATCAATCAGCTTGCCGTTCAGCCGCATGTTGGTGATGCGTTTGCCGGCCTTGGCGGTCGGGTCGCAGGTGTACTGCATGCCACCGACGCGCACCATATCGCCACCTTGCTGGTAATACGGATCCGGGTTGAAGAGGTTGTCACAGACGTCTTCCATGATTTCCTTGATCTGCGCACCGGTCAGATTCGAAACAGTGACGTAGGGGTAGGTAATGGCGGTCTGATCGAGCACATTTTCCATGGTGACAGATTCACCGGGAAGTACGGTCGTGCCCCAGCGGAAGCCGGGGGAGAATGCCATCTCGGCGTTCTTCTCCTGCATCAGTGCGTTAAGAATAAGTTGGTCAAAGCTGCCGTTGAAATTGCCGCGCCGGTAGAGGAGGCCTTCTGAAACGGCGAGTTTTTCATCCAGCTTCTCGATGTACGGGGCACGCACCTTCTTGATCAGTGCATCCATCGCCGGGTCTGCCGGCAACAGGTTCGAGAAGATCGGCATCAGGCGGTAACGGTAGTCCGCAATGCGGCCATCGCGAATGTCTAGATCCAGAACGCCCAAGTACTTGCCGTTGGAGCCGGCATTCATCACCAGTGTCTTACCACCGGGGTTATCGACCAGAGTCGGCTTGGGCACGCCGTCGTGCGTGTGACCGCCAAAGATGGCATCAATGCCACGGACGCGGGAGGCCATCTTGAGGTCTACATCCATCCCGTTGTGTGAGATCACCACAACCACCTTGGCCCCCTTGCCACGGGCTTCGTCGACCATGGCCTGCATGTTCTCTTCCTGGATACCGAAAGTCCAGTCGGGCACGAAATAGCGTGGGTTAGCAATCGGGGTGTACGGGAAGGCCTGGCCAATCACGGCGACCTTGGTGCCGTTGACGTCGCGAATGACATAGGGCTTAAACACCTGGTCACCGAAATCCGCGGTCTTGATGTTCTGGGCCACGATATCGATGTGACCGACAAAATCCTTGTTGGAGATTTCCATGACGCGATCTGCGCCATAGGTACACTCCCAGTGCAGTGTCATGATGTCGACACCAAGCAGCTTGGCAGCGTCCACCATGTCCTGGGCATCGGTCCACAGCGATGTGCCGGAGCCCTGCCAGGTATCGCCACCATCGAGGAGCAGGGCGCCCGGACGGTTGGCACGAACCTTTTTGACCAACGTGGCAAGGTGAGCGAAACCACCCACCTTGCCGTAGATCCTGGCCAGCTTTTCAAAGTCCAGATACGTGAACGCATGCGCGTCCAGCGTATTGGCCTTGAAGTTGAAATGGTTCAGGAAGTGGTCGCCGACCAGATGCGGTACCTGACCGCGCATGCTGCCGATGCCAAGATTGACATTCGGCTCACGGAAATAGATCGGGTTCAGCTGCGCATGGCAGTCCGTAATGTGCAGAAAAGACACATTGCCGAATGCCGGTGCCTCGTAGTAGCTTGCGGCAGACGTTTGAGCCTGAGCTTCACGCGTCGGCAGCGCCATGCCGGATGCAGCAGCTGCAGCCAGCAGCTGCAAAAATGAACGACGATCCATCGTGAAGGTCTCCGCTTCGGGTCGGGTTACTTGTTAACGGGGGATTCCGGGTCCAGCAGCAGCGCAACGAGATCACTAATCTGCTCTTCAGTCAGTATCCCCATCGCCCCAGCACGTGGCATCAGCGAACAGAGATTGGTTGCCTTGGCGTTATAGATCTTGCCCCAGGTGTAGACAATGACCTCCTCGGAACGACCGCGTAACTTTCCATAGTTGTAAAGGCTTGGGCCAATGGTGCCGTAGGAAAGTTCTTCCTTCGTAATCTGGTGGCAGTTATAGCAATTGCCGCCGTTGGCTTCGCCGGCCTTGTCGGACCAGGTCAGGCCCTTACCACTTTGGGCAATCTTTTCGCCATTCTTCCAGTCGCCCATAAACTTACCGTTTGCTGGGTCTTTCCACGTTGCTTCATTTTTGGCCTGTAGCTCCGCTCGCAGCTTTTCATTTTTTGGTGCATAGGCAGCGACTGGATTGGAGCACAACTTCTGCGTTGGATCCTGTTTCAGTCGATCAACGTTGGCGATGCCTTTGGTCTGGTAACCGCTTTGCATCATGGCGTCGAAATTCGCATCGCTTGCACCGGGGCCCCAGGAGCCATCCTTGGGAAGTGCCGGTGGGGCAGCGAGTGCCGAACCGGCAAGGGTCATGGCAGCTGCCAGAGAGAGTGCGACTGTCGTCTTCTTATTGAAAATGGTCATCTCAGTCTCTCCTTAGCGCTTGATACCGGGGGTTTGCATCTTGTAGCCGTTCGAGTTGCCTGCCATGAACGACGAAATCGCTACGGTCACATCCGAGGCATAGATCGGCTCGGGGAAGCGTTGCTGGCGGAAGCAGTCATTGATACGCCATTGCATGCTCCACATCTGGCCGGAGCTCACGCGATAGGCGGGCCAGGTTGTCCAGCCCTTGGCTGCGCCTTCGGCACTGGGGATGTAGGGCAGATCTTGCAGGCGAATCCGTTTGCCTTCCTGGCCATGGCAGGTAGCACAGGCAAAGTCATATGGGCCGGCCTGATAGTAGAAGAGGCGGCGGCCCAAGTTGTACATCTGTTTTTCTTTCGGATGCGACATGGGTGCCTTAACCTTCATACCCTTTGACTCGGAGGAGACATAGGCTGACAGGGCCACCAGATCGGCTTTCTTTGGTGACGTGAAGGATGCCTTGACGATCTCGCTGGTATCCACACCCTGCAAATTTTCCATACAGGTCAGCAGGCGAGACTCCAAGTCTTGGACCTTGTTGGTGTCTTTGAAGTAGCGGGGGAGTTGGGCATAAGCGCCCTTGACCTTACCGGCACCCAGACCCAGATCACATTTTTCCAGAGAGGCGTCCTTGGGGCCGGCCTTCTTTTTCCAGATTTCGGCGCCCGAATCGACGTACAGATCAGCTGGGTTGCCATCCTGTAACGCTTCACGATAAGCCTCGATCCCGGCGGTCGTACTGTCTTGTTGTGCTAGAGCACTGACAGCAAAGACAGACGCTGCGGCAAGCAGTGTCGCCTTGATATGCTTGGGTTGCATGATTTGTCCCCTCTCTGTTTTCTTGTGATCTGGGTGTGCGGTTGATGATGCGGCTTACGAGATGGTCGCTTCGTCCGTACGCTTGTCACCCTTGTTGTCCGTCCAGCTGCAGACAACCTTGTCGCCGGCCTTGCCACCCTTGACCTTGAAAGCCAGGTACGGGTTTTTCGAAACCGAAGGACCCCATTCGGCGGTCAGCACCGTCTTGCCAGCCAGCTCTACTTTGACTTCATTGATAAACCAGGCCGGAATCAGAGCGCCAGACGAATCTTTACGCTGACCGGTTTCCATTTCGTGGTTCATCAGTACCTTGATTTCAGTCACGCCATCTTTGCTTGCGGCGCGGATCTTCATCGGATTTGCCATGTCTAATCTCCAGTAATTTTTAAGTGTTCGGAAAGGGCGCAGGGGCGATTAGCCGCCGCAGCCGCCGAGCGTGACCTTGATTTCCTTGGTGGCAGTGAAGTACTTGCCACCGGCCTTGACCAGAACCGTCACGTTGGAGGTCTGACCCATCTTGATACGGGTCGTCACTTCCGGAAGGGTGTCCGAGGTCAGGTTGAATAGAGCAGCGAGTGCGCTCGGGTTCTTTTCAACCAGAATCGAGATCTGTTCGGTGTTGGCCAGCTTGCTGACGGCTTGAATCGGCACCACGGCGCCGTTTTCGGCGATATCCGATGCCACAATCTGGACATCACTGCTGTTGCTCGGCGAGCCTGCGCCCAGCGCGCTGTATACATCGCTCATGGCTTTGGCTTCGAATGCTGCCTTGTTCCAAGCAGCGAAAGCCATCGGCGATACCGATGCGCCAAAAGCCATCAGGCCGAGACCGCTAGCCGCCTTGAGAATCTGACGACGGTCAAAACGTTGGGTGTTGGTGTTCATTCCAATCTCCTATGGGTTACTGCGGATAAAAAAGTTACTGCGTCGGTGCACCGGACAGGATCCACTTGACCAGTGCCTGTGCGTCCGAATCTTTCAGGTCTGTTTGTGGCGGCATCGGCATGGAGCCCCAGACGCCCGCGCCACCGTTCTTGACCTTGGTGACTAGCTTACCAGTGACATCCTGCCCCTTGTACTTGTCGGCCACTTCATTGAAGCCCGGGCCGACAATCTTCTGGTTGATGCCATGACAGGCCAGACAGCCTGATTTTTCGGCCAGTGCATAGTCCGGATTGTGGGCTGGTTTAGCCGATGCGCCTGCGGCAGCTCCCTGGCCACGTGTCTGACCAAACGGGCGGAACTGGGGCGCCAGTTCGCCGTGCGAGGTCTGTGCGTAGTCGGGCAGGGTCGAGCTCACCTTGGCGGCAGGCTTGCAGTTGCTCATACAGGCCGTGTTTTTGGTATCCGGCGGTGTTGTCGTCACTAGGCCCGATTTGCCCGGCCACATCGCATGTTTGCGAGACATGCCATTGCGGTTCGGCATCAGCTTCTGCACATCCTTGATGTTGCTGTCGCTGAGGGTAAAGTCATCCGGCACAATTTCGGCCAGATTGAGCAAATAGGCAACGACGGCATAGACCTCGTCATCACTCAGCGTCTTGGGGGCATTCCAGGGCATGGCTCGGTGGATGTAATCCCACAGCGTCGAGAGCGACGACACCTTCATGATGGTGGTGCGACCCGGGTAGTCGGTGCGCTTGAGGTTGGCAACGTTGCCGGTCTTGACGTCATCCTTGGTGGTCCCGCCGATCAGCGGGGTAAAGACCGTGTTGTTTTCACCAAAGGTGCCGTGACAGCTGGCACATTTGTTTTCCCAGATCACCTGACCCTGTTCGACACTCCCCGACCCTTTGGGAAGACCCTTGAAGTCTGGGCGTACGTCGATATCCCATGCCTGGATTTCGGCCGGGGTTGCATCACGGCCAACCCCCGAATACTTGTCGGCCGCGATGGATTGCGTTGCGATGGCGAGAGGAAGCAGCGCCAGAGCAACGGCCGGCTTGAACGATTTAGAGAACTTGAACATTGCTCACATCTCCGTTTTCTGCAACGCCCCACGACTGGATGGCATTGTTGTGATAGATCGATCGGGTGCCACGAACGGCGCGCAGCTGGCCATACGTTGGCTGGACATAACCGGTGTCATCCACAGCACGCGACTGCAGAATGACCGGCTTGCCATCCCAGTTCCAAGGCAGGCTGAAGCGGGTCAGTGCCTTGGATTGAACCGGGGTTTCCAGCTTGGCGCGCTTCCAGTTGATGCCGCCATCGGTCGAGACGTCGACCTGTTTGACCTTGCCGCGGCCAGACCAGGCCAGGCCGGAGATCGTGTAGTAGCCCTTTTCAAGCAGCTTCTGGCCGCCCGACGGGGTACAGATAACCGATTTGCATTCCTGAACCGAGGTGTACTGGCGGTGCTGGCCGTCCGGCATCAGGTCGATGTAGTGAACCGCTTCGTCCTTCGTGCCATACGGCTGGTCACCGACTTCGATACGACGCAGCCACTTGACCCACGAAACGCCCTGTACGCCGGGCACAACTAGACGCAGTGGGTAACCGTTTTCCGGCCGCATCATTTCGCCGTTCATGCCGTAGGCGACGATCACTTCGTCATTCAACACCATTTCCATCGGAATCGTACGCGTCATGGCAGAGCCGTCGGCACCTTCGGCCAGCACGAACTTCTTGCTCATGTCGGCGCCACAGTCTTCCAGCAGCAAACGGAGTGGCACACCGGTAAATTCGCTACACGACAGCATGCCGTGTGTGTACTGAACGGTCGGAACGGCGACGTTACCCCATTCCATACCCGTATTGGCGCCACACTCGATGAAGTGGATGCGCGAGACGAACGGCATGCGCATGATGTCGTCCATCGTGTAAACCTTGGGCTTTTTCACAAACTCGGGGCTCGAGCCATTAACCATCAGGCGGTGCTGGGTCGGATCGATGTCATACCAGCCCTGGTGGTGGCGTTCGAAGTGCAGGCCCGAGGCGGTGATGATGCCGAACATGCTTTGTAGCGGCGAGAACGACACACTGGACTGCGTGGTCTGCGTCAGGCCGGGGCTCTGGCGGCGGATGACTTCCGACTCGAACTTGGAGGGCAGGCCGTAAGGCGCTGTTGCAACCCCTTTACCCAGCGTAGTCGCCCAGGTTTGCGGTTGCAGGATGTACGGATCGCCACTAGCGGCATTGACTGCATCGCTGCCGTGGGCAAAAGCATGTCGACCGGTAACCGCAGCGACTGCCGCGGCCAGTGAGCCACGCAGGAAATTGCGCCGTCCCTGAGTGACTGCTTCGATTTCGGTGGGTGTCAGAAAGTTTTCGGGCGCCTTCTGAATTCGACCCGGCTGTTTCAGGCCTTCCGGTGTTTCAACCGGGGTCAGTTCCTCGTGTTTAGCCATTGCAACTCCTTGTACCCTCAGAAAATTGTTTAAGTGGGATATAGTTTATGTTGAACTATACTGAACACCTGCCGCAGAAGCATCATGCAGTGCAATAATTCACCCATGATCCGACATCACTCTTTCTTTAAATCGGTGTTGCTGTTCGCAGCGCTGTCGCTGCCGGCGGCGGCGTTTTCTAGTGCCGCCGATGACAAGGCCTTTGATAGTCTCCATTTCAACTGGAAAGCCTTACGGCTTGCTGACGCCATCAAGGAGGTCCGCGGGGATGGGGCCCGTGTCATCGCCGTATTTACGGAGCCCGAGTGCGGGTACTGCCGCAAGTACGAAAAGACGCTGGCTCAGGTCGATAACGTGACCATCTACCGATTTTTGATGCCACTCGATCCGAACCGGAGCAGGGCGTCAGTGACCGTCTGGTGTGCCGGGGATACCGATGAGCAACGGCTTGAGGCGCTCACCGTGGCGATGCAGAACCGGGGCCGTATAGCCGGACCGGATCGTTGTGCCAATCCGATCACGGCCAATGTCCGGTTTGCAAAACAGCAGAATATTTATCTGACCCCAACCACCATCGGTGCCGATGGCCGGATTGTGCAGGGTTACCTGCCTTTGGTGAATCTCGAACAATGGTTGTCCGGCAAGGGTGCATTTGCGCCCTGAAAACAAAAAACGGGCCGAAGCCCGTTTGTTTGTAAACGACCGGATTGATCAGAAGTCGCCTTCGACAATCGGGAAGCCCAGAGCGGCCCAGTCGAGCATGCCACCACGGTAGTAGTAGATCTTGTTGACCGGGAAGCCGTCACGCGTCATAGCAGCGATCGCGGTCGGGCTTTGTGGGCAGACAGGACCATTACAAAAGGCGTAGACTTTCTTGGCCTTGCTGCAGTCCCACTTGGCGCCTTTCTTGGCGCAACCCAGTTCGTCCAAGCGGTTCGCCACTTCGGTGTATGGGATGTGGTAGGTGTTCGGGATCGTACCCTTGACGCGGTCGTTCGGTTCGCGCATATCAACGATCAGCACGTCCTTGTCGTTCATGCCCTCGAGCATTTCGATTTCAGTAATTGGCGTGACGCCCTTCTGCGGGATCAGAGGCTGCAGCCAGCCGGCGTTTTTGGCGCAGGGGGTCATCGTACGGGTAATGGTGTACGGCCCTTTTTTGGTCTGGATGACGAATTCCTTGCTCTCGCCAATGATGCGCAGCTTTTCAGGTGCCGCAGTCTGGGCTGAGGCGGTGACCGCGACAGCGGCAAGGATGATGCCGGTAATGATTTTCTTCATGAATGTCTCCTTGTGTTTTTGTCTGATCTGGCCCTGTACCGGGTCCATGCAGTCAGTTTATATCACGTAACACCATGATTTGTGAAAGTGTCCAGGCTGGTCCGGGTTGGTTTAAAACTAGCCCAGGGCCTTGAGGTTCTGGATAATCTCTCCGACCACGGGTTGTGCATCGCCGTAAAGCATCCGGCAGTTATCGGTATAGAACAGGGCATTCTCGATGCCGGAATACCCCGCGCCCTTACCGCGTTTCACCACGATGACGTTCTGCGCCATATCGGCATCCAGAATAGGCATGCCGTATATCGGGCTGGATTTATCGGTGCGTGCCACCGGATTCACCACATCGTTGGCACCAATAACGAGTGCTACATCGCATTGCGGGAACTCGCCATTGATTTCTTCCAGGTCGAAGATCTTGTCATAAGGAACACCCGCTTCCGCCAGAAGCACGTTCATATGACCCGGCATACGTCCAGCCACCGGATGGATGGCGAACTTGACCTCGACCCCCGCTTCTTCAAGCAGGGCGGTCATCTCCCAGACCTTGTGCTGGGCGTGGGCAACGGCCATGCCGTATCCGGGGATGATGATCACCTTGCTGGCATAACGCATCATGGCGGCCGCATCGACCGGGCCTACTTCTTTCATGGTGCCTTCGATGGCCTGGCCGCCATCGCCGCTGCCCGTCATGGGCGTGAAGAGGATGTTGGTTATTGGCCGGTTCATGGCCTTGGCCATCAGCTGGGTCAGGAGTGTACCCGCCGCACCTACGACGATACCGGCGATGATGAGTGCCGGGTTGCCGAGTACATAGCCTTCGAAGCCGACCGCCAGACCCGTAAACGCATTGAACAGCGAAATCACTACGGGCATATCCGCGCCACCAATTGGCAGCGTCACCACCAGACCAAGCAGCAGGGCCACAAAGAAAAATACGTAAATCAACTCGGGCTGTGCCGGTGCCATGATGACCATAGCAATGCCGAGTAGGGCAGACACCAAGGCCAGAATGACATTGACGGCATTCTGAGCGGGAAGCCGGTGGGCTTTTTTGAGGACCCCCTGTAGTTTGGCCCACGCCACGCAGGAACCGGTGAATGAGACGGCACCAATGAGGGCCCCAATCACAGCCAGCACTGTGACTGTGGTCGAATGGACGTCACCTCGAACGAACTCGATGGCGGCGATAGCTGCAGCAGCCCCGCCACCCATGCCGTTGTAGATGGCAACCATCTGCGGCATGTCGGTCATCTGCACCTTTTTGCCGGAGATCCAGGCAGCCGCGCCACCGAGCAGCAGGGCTGCCAGCATGAGCGCAAGATTGTGAAGGCCCGGAACGAAGAATGTGCCGGCGATTGCGACGAGCATGCCATAGCCGGCCCAGACGATGCCCTTGCGCGCCGTAACGGGCGAGCTCATGCCCTTGAGGCCGACGATAAAGAGGACTGCCCCTAGAAACCAGGCGCCTTGTACGTAGATGGGGAGCGACATTTAGGCTTCCTCCTTCTTCTTGAACATGCCAAGCATGCGCTCGGTCACCACGTATCCCCCGGCCGCATTGGCAGCGCCCAGTGCCACGGCAAAGAAACCGATGGCCTGTTCGGTCACGGTTTCGGCATGGCCCAAGGCAATCATGGCCCCGACGACAACGACCCCGTGAATAAAGTTGGAGCCTGACATCAGCGGGGTATGCAGTATGACGGGCACCTTCGCGATGATTTCATAGCCGGTAAAAGCCGCCAGCATAAAGATGTATAAGGCCAGCATTTCGCTCATCATGCGTCTCCCATTATGGTCTTAACGTTCGGGTGTACCGTCTTGCCGGCATGGCACAGGGCAGTCTGGGCTATGACCTCATCGTCCCAGTCCAGCGTCAGAACGCCGTCCTTGATAAACGGCGAGATGAAGTTGTACAGGTTACGGCTAAACAGCTCCGAGGCATGTGTTGGCATACGCGATGGCAGATTCAACGGGCCGTGAATGTTGACGTCGTTGGCGATGATGTGTTCGCCGGCCTGGGTCAGTTCACAGTTGCCGCCAGATTCGGCCGCCATGTCGACAATGATCGCGCCATATTTCATTCGGGCGATCATGCTGCGGGTAATAATGACGGGCGCCTTTTTGCCCGGAATAGCTGCAGTGGTAATGACCACGTCAGCCGCAGCGACAGCCTTGGCCAGTTTTTCGGCCTGCTGGGCCTTTTCTTCGTCCGTGAGTTCGCGGGCATAGCCTCCGGAGCCATCGGCCGAAACGCCGGTATCGACAAATTTGGCACCCAGGGATTCGATCTGCTCTTTGGCGGCTGCCCGTACGTCGTAGGCTTCTACCATGGCTCCCAGGCGTTTACAGGTCGCGATGGCCTGGAGGCCGGCCACGCCGGCACCGATGACCAAAACGCGCGCAGGGCGGATCGTTCCGGCAGCCGTGGTGAGCATCGGAAAGAATTTAGTGCAGCGGGCTGCAGCAATCAGCCCGCACTGGTATCCGGAGCAGGCACCCTGAGAGGAGAGTACATCCATGCTCTGGGCGCGCGATATCCGCGGTAATAGCTCCATGGCAAAAACCGTCAGTCGCTTCCGATTGAATGCGTCAATGCGTTCACGGCTTTCATACGGGCGCATCAGTCCCATCAGGATGGCACCTTCAGGCATGGCTTCGATGTCCGCCAGCGTTGGTGGCGTGATGCTCAGAATCAGTTGGGCGTTCTGATAGGCCGTTTTCGGACCATCAACAAATGAAACGCCTTCGTAATCCGTATCGATGAAATGACTCTCGGCCCCGGCACTCTGTTCGATGACAAGATCCGCCCCGAGCGTCTTGAACTTCTTTGCGGTCTCCGGCGCAAGCGCAACCCGCTTTTCGCCGTTTTCCCGTTCCTTGATGACTGCAATTCTGAGTGGCATCCTGACCCCCGGAAGATAATGGTTCGTTGAGCGACCTTAATGTTGTCCTACTTGAAACTGTTGCGAATTTTTCTGGTCAGTAATCCAACCATGAGCAGTATGACTGGTGTGGCGATGCCTGTTGCGAGCTCGACATCATTGAGCATGCCCAGGGTTTTCATGGCCTTGAAGACATAACCGGCCAGGCCGATGCCATAGTAGCTGATCGCCACAATCGACAGACCTTCCACTGCCTGCTGCAGGTGGAGCTGGTGCTTCGAGCGTTTTTCCATGGATGCCAGAAGCTGAGAGTTCTGGGCCTCGCGGGCGATTTCAACCCGGGTTTGCAGCAATTGTCCGATCCGGGAGACGCGGTGTGAGGTTTCCCTGATCCGGTGGGAAAAGGTGCTGCAGGTCTTCATCGCAGGCAACAGTCGACGCTCCATGAACTCGCCAAAGCCCTGCATGCCCGAAAGATTGGTCTCGCGCAGATCTTCGATCCGACGTTGTACCAGCTGGAAGTAGGCATCGCTTGCCGAGAGACGGTACTGTGTGCTGGAAGACAGCGCTTCGATGGCTGAGGAGATTTCAGAAATCTGCTGTTGCAGCACCAGGTCTTTGATCTGGGCGCTCCCAGCGTCAACCTGGGCTTCGGCCAGTTCACGACTGACCTCAATGATGGCCTGTTCTTGTGCAGCAAGCACCGGAAAGGCGGCCTGGGCCTCCGGTAGGGCAAGTAAGGCCATCATCCGGTAGGTTTCAATTTCAACCAGGCCCTGAAGCTGGCGTCCGGCCTGACGGGAGCCCATGTCCCGGTTCATAAACAGCAGTTTGGTTTTGCCATCCTGATCTATACGGAAGTCGGTAAATGCAGCGCCTGTCTCATGGGCAATCTGGCTCCCGATGACCGTATGGCCGTTGAAGTAGGGGGCGACTTCATGGACAGAGGGAATTCGCTCTGCCTGACATACCCGGATATTCATGGCGACCAGTAGTTGCCCCGGAAGACGGGGGATCCACTGATCCAGATTGCAGTGGAACGTCGGTTTGCAGTAGGGGTCGTTGGTTGCCGTCTGCTGAAAGAACCACCAGGAGGAGAATTCGCTATGTCGCTCGTATTTGACGCGGAACCTGAGGGCGTCATCCGGACTTTCGCAGATAGCTGGGTTCACAGCCACGTCAAACTCGATATTGTTTCCCTGGAGTAGGGGGCATGCGTCACCGCCGAGCGAGTCGCACAGGTCGCGGATGATCACTTCTTCCTGAAGCCGCTTCCCTTCCGTGTGCGTCAGCGCTAGATAGAGTATGTGCTCGTTGGGCCACAATGCCACAGGCGGACGCGCATGCAATTCGTCATTGAGACGAATGCGGTTTGGGTGGCTTTCCGGTAGGCGAAATTGATTCATGTTTCCATATACTACATAACATGAAACTAATTTCCTACAGCTAAATTATTGCTGCACTGCGGTCTTCCAGTAGGACCTCAGTGGGGTGCGGTGAGGTGCTTAGGCTGGTTTACAGCAGCCTTCGCTGGAATGTGCGGTCAGTTCGTCATCATCAACCGGGCCATGCGAACAGAGTGCGTGCCCCTGAACCCAGTCGCTATCCCCATCAACATAATGTTCCTGTTTCCAGATGGGCGCCCGGTGCTTGATCTGTTCGATAATGAAGCGGCAGGCTTTGAAAGATTCGTCGCGATGCGGGGAACTGACCGCAATCAGGATGCTGGTGCCGCCAATGTCCAGCCGACCCTTGAAGTGTTCGATATAGATATTGAGTGCGTCACCCCATTTCTGGCGTGACTCAGATGCGAGCTCGTTAAAGGTATTGATTGTGAGCGCCTCAAATACATCATAAGAGACGCCCTTAACGGCTTTGCCCAGATTGTGATTGCGGACTGTGCCGATAAAGACATCCGCAGCACCATGGGCCGCATCGGCAACAAAATTGACCGAGGCTTCAACCGAGATTGGTGATGTCGCAACGCCCGTATAGGTTTTGCCGCTCATCCTAGCCTCCGCACACGGGTGGCAAGATGGCCAGCGTGGCGCACGCGCCTATGGCTTCATCGGAAGCAAAAATCTTCTGGTTATCGGCAAGCACGGACTTGGCAAGCAGATCCTGATCATTGAAAGCCGGATTAAGCTGCTGAAGTGCGTTACCCAGCGCTGACTTAACCTCGTTGGCGGTCGCGTTGACCGAAACCGACAGGGTAACGGGCTGGTCGTAAATACGACGGAAGGCACCAAATAGCTGGATGGCAATGTGTTGGTTTTGATCTGCAGGCATGATGATCAGAAAAGATGGAATGCGCTGAGCATCATACTCAGCGCCACAGCAAACGCAAATACGGCAAAGGCCTGCTGCAGATGCGGTCCGCGAATCTTTTCGCCAAACTGCCGTGAAACCAATAGACCCATCAGTGCACCGATTGCAAAGGGCCAGGCGATCTCCCAGGATAAGTCACCGGCAAGACTGGCAATGCCAACACCGCCGAGTGCGACGATGGTCATGGCACCGAGTGAGGTGGCGATGATCGAATTCATGGGCAGGTCTGTAAAGCGCTTTAGCGCCGGCACAATGACAAAGCCGCCGCCCACACCCAGCAAACCCGACAAAAAACCGGCCAGCATGCCCGAAAGCAGCATCGCCTTGAAGCAGGGGAGCGTCCAGGTGAGCTTGCCCCGGGTCTGATCCAGCATGCATGGGGTGCCACAGGCCATTTCCGCGGATTGCCCCTGCAGCTCCTTGCGGGCCAGTCGGAACATGGTGATGGAAACGTATAAAAGGACGAGTGAGAACAGGCCAGTCAGTGGCGCGTTGGGTACCCGTTGCGCGGTATATAGCCCAAGGGGAGATAGACAGAGACCGGCGGCTGAGAGGACCATTGCAGCCTTGTACCGGAGGATGCCGCGGCGGAAACCGATTAGGGCGCCTACGCCGGCCGCAAGGGCGACGGCGACCAGAGCGATCGGCGAGGCCTGTGATAGCGGCAGCCCCAGACCGAACACCAGAACAGGCACCGCAATGATGGCACCGCCTGCTCCGGTCAGGCCGAGGATGCTTCCGGATATGAGTCCGAGTGCAATCGGTATCAGTTGAATGGAATCCATGGGAGCTACAGATTATAATGTTGTAAATCGTAACCCACGGGTGACCGCCATGGCAACCACGCAGACGCCAATTGTTGTTCCCTTCTTTGATCAAGCGACCTGGACCGTAACCTATGTTGTGCACCAGGGGCAGGGCACAGCCTGTGCGATCGTTGATCCGGTCCTGGATTATGACCCGAAGTCGGGCCGCACAGCCACGCGCTCTGCCGATCAGGTGATCGAATATGTGACCTCGATGGATCTCAAGCTGGCATGGATTCTAGAGACGCATGCCCACGCCGATCATCTAACGGCAGCGCAGTACCTCCGGAGTCAGCTGGGTGGCATGGTCGGTATCGGTGAGCATATCTGCACGGTACAGGCGGTTTTCAAAGACATCTTCAATCTCGAACCGCAGTTTCAGACCGATGGATCCCAGTTTGATCACCTCTTCGTCGACGCGGAGCGCTTCGCGATCGGTGCACTGGAGGGTGAGGTCATGTATCTGCCCGGCCATACCCCTGCTTGTGTGGGCTATAAGATTGGTGATGCGGTCTTTGTGGGCGACACAATTGCCATGCCAGACGTGGGCACCGCCCGCTGTGATTTCCCCGGGGGGAATGCCTCGGTGCTCTACCAGTCCATCCG
>JBFYKG010000079.1:0-6433 GCA_041311015.1 Rhodocyclaceae bacterium
GTGCTTTGGCCCAGGTGACCGGTGATGCCGCACAAGACTCCGCCGAAACCATGGCCAGTACCGATTGGGCACTGACCGCCAACGTTAACCTGGCCAGCAGCTATCGTTTCCGCGGTATCGATCAGACCTTCAATCAGCCAGCTATCCAGGGTGGATTCGATTTGAGCATGCCCTATGGCTTCTACATCGGTAACTGGAACTCGAACGTCAGTCAGGCAGTTGCGCCGGGCGGCAATATCGAGATGGATTTGTACGGTGGCTGGAAATATGCTTTTAGTGAAGACGTTGGTTTGGATACCGGTGTGATCAATTACTTCTACCCGGGTTCGAACTGGGGCACGACAGCTTACGCCACTCCAAGTGAGACAAGCTACTCCGCACGTCCTGGGCAAATGTACAACCTCGAGTACTACATTGGGGGCAACTGGAAAACTGTTAGCCTGAAGCAGTTCTTTGCGTTGACCGATTACTTTAATGCCCAGGGTTTTAATGGTTCAAGCACTGCAGGATCGGGCTACACTGACTTACGTGCAACCTATGATTTGAGCGACCTGCACCCTTGGTTGGGCGGCGTAAGTCTCCTTGGACATGCTGGGTATTTCTACATGGCAAACTTCAGCCAAGCTAACTATGCAGACTGGGAATTGGGTTTCACCAAGGACTTTGGACAAGGTTGGAATGCCAAGCTGTCTTATATTCAGGCTGATACCTCTAACAGTCAGTGCGGTAAGAACGCTGGCTTTTATTGTTACCAAAAGCCTGGCACAAGCACCTACGAAAATGGTGGTCATGGAACGGCAATGTTCACCGTCGGCCGTACGTTCTAATTATTCATAAGGAAACAGTTCATGAAACTCGTGACCGCAATCATCAAGCCGTTCAAGCTGGACGAGGTGCGTGAAGCCCTCGCCGCTTGCGGCGTACAGGGTGTGACCGTGACCGAAGTCAAAGGCTTCGGTCGTCAGAAGGGTCATACCGAACTTTATCGTGGCGCCGAATACGTCGTCGATTTTCTGCCGAAGGTGAAACTGGAAGCCGCTGTGGCTGACAGCATCCTGGAGCAGGTAATCGAAGCGATCGAGAAGTCGGCCGCAACCGGCAAGATCGGTGACGGCAAGATCTTCGTATTCCCTCTGGAAGAAGTGATCCGCATCCGCACCGGTGAATCCGGTGAGACGGCACTGTAATCGGTTACCAAGGAGTTAGTTATGAAAAAGGTTCTCGCAATGCTGCTACCGCTGCTGGTCAGCGGGCTGGCTCTGGCCGATGCGCCGGCGCCAGTCGTCAACAAGGGTGACAATGCCTGGTTGCTGGTTTCCAGCGCCTTTGTGATCCTGATGTCGATCCCGGGCCTGGCCCTGTTCTACGGCGGTCTGGTTCGCAAAAAGAACGTACTGTCGATTCTGGTGCAGGTGTTCGCGGTCTTTTCGCTGATCTCGGTGCTGTGGGTGGTTTATGGTTACAGCGCGGCGTTCACCGAAGGTCATTCGGCTTACAACGCCTTCATCGGTTCGCTGGATAAGCTGATGCTCAAGGGCATTACGCCAGATACCGTAACCGGTACTTTCTCGAAGGGTGTGGTGCTGCCTGAGCTGACCTTTGTGGTCTTCCAGGGTGCATTTGCCGCCATTACCTGTGGCCTGATCGTGGGTGCCTGGGCAGAGCGTATCAAGTTCTCGACGGTGCTGATCGGTCTGACCGCCTGGTTTACGCTGGCTTACGTGCCGATTGCCCACATGGTCTGGTTCTGGGCAGGTCCTGATGCCTATACGACGGCAGAAGCGGCTGAAGCTGCAGGCGCCACGGCAGGCTGGCTGTTCCAGAAGGGTGCGCTGGACTTTGCGGGCGGTACAGTGGTGCATATCAACGCCGCGGTTGCTGGCCTGGTGGTTGCCTACATCGCTGGCAAGCGTATCGGCTACGGTCGTGAAGCCCTGTCGCCGCATAACCTCACCTTCACCATGATCGGCGCCTCGCTGCTGTGGTTTGGCTGGTTTGGTTTCAACGCCGGTTCGGCACTGGAAGCCAACGGCGTTGCCTCGCTGGCCTTCGTGAATACCTGGATCGCAACGGCGGCTGCAACCCTGTCGTGGTTGGGCGCCGAGTGGCTGATCAAGGGCAAGCCTTCGATGCTGGGTGCTGCCTCGGGTGCTGTGGCAGGTCTGGTGGCAATTACGCCGGCGGCTGGCTTCGTCGGTGTCGGTGGTGCGCTGGTCATGGGCTTGATCGCAGGTGTGATCTGTCTGTGGGGTGCCACGGGTCTGAAGAAGCTGCTCAAGGTTGATGATTCGCTCGACGTCTTCGGTATCCACGGTGTTGGCGGTATCACCGGCGCGCTGCTGACGGGTGTGTTTGCTGACCCGGCCCTCGGTGGCTCGGGTATCTATGACTACGTTGCTAACGCAGTCGCTGAAGGCTACTCGATCGCTGATCAGGTGGTGATCCAGGCAACGGCGGTGGGTACGACGATTGTCTGGTCCGGCGTGGTGGCCTTCGTGGTCTTCAAGCTGCTCGACATCGTGATTGGTCTGCGTGTTCCGGAAGATCAGGAACGTGAAGGTCTTGATGTAACCTCCCACGGTGAAAACGCATACCACGATTAATGGTCGGTCGTTTTATGCAAAGGTAATTCCCCCTCGGTTTCTCCTCTCCGTGTGGATTTGGCGGGTTCTTCGGAACCCGCCTTTTTTATTTCTGGGCGGGGAGCGAGTGACCGAAGTAGCGGATGGTGTTGGCCACCCAGATTTCACCCAGAAACAGAATCAGGGCGCAAATCAGGCAGAGCATGGCCAGAATAAAAAGGGTGGCGACCGAATCGCTGAAGATGGTCCGGTCGATGATGACCTGACTGGCAAAGATGACCAGGATGACCGCGCAAACAAAGAAAGCCGACAGCGTGGCCAGCGTAATGGCACTATTGATCAGGATGTTACGTTTGGCGAGCTTGCCTAGCTCATGTGCGTAATCGGTTGGGTCGTGCCCTTCGCGCACCCATTGATCGAGTTGACGCCCGCGATCGATGACACGAGATAAGCGGGTGGTGAGCACAGACAGGATGGCGCCCACGCCCGTGAGTAGAAAAACCGGTGCGACCGCCATTTGCACTACGTGTGCGATGTCGAGAACGGGGGCGGACGTCAGCATGTGTGCGCGGGTAAATTAGCGGAAGACGATGGTCTTGTTGCCGTAAATCAGGACCCGGCCTTCAAGATGATTACGCAGCCCGCGGGCTAGCACGGTCTTCTCGATATCCTTGCCGTAGCGCACCATGTCTTCCACCGAGTCGGAGTGGTCGATACGGATCACATCCTGCTCGATGATCGGCCCCTGGTCCAGATCCGAGGTTACATAGTGACAGGTGGCGCCGATCAGCTTGACGCCACGCTCCCAGGCCTGGTGGTAGGGTTTGGCGCCCACAAACGAGGGCAGGAACGAATGGTGGATATTGATAATTCGGCCCGGGAACTGATCGCAGAGTTCGGGCGAAAGGATCTGCATGTAACGGGCCAGCACCATGACATCGGCCTGTGCCTCACGGAAGATCTCGCCGATGCGGGCGAAAGCTTCGGGCTTGTTCTGTGCCGTGACCGGCACATAGTGGAACGGGATGCCATGCCATTCGACAAAGCCGCGCAGCGTTTCATGATTCGAGATCACGCAGGGGATATCCACGTCGAGCTCTTTAGATTGCCAGCGGGCGAGCAAGTCGTACAGACAGTGTTCCTGCTTGGAGACCAGAATGACAACCCGTTTACGCCGGGCCGAATCCGAGATCTTCCAGGTCATGGAGAATGCTTCAGCCACCGGCGCAAAAGCCGCGCGCAAACCTTCTAGGTCAAAGGGGAGTGAATCCGCCTTGATCTCCAGGCGCATGAAGTAAGCGGCCACGCCCTCGTCATTGGGCGGCTCGGAGTGCAGCGTTGTTTCGAGAATCCAGCCACCGTGCTGCGCAAAAAAACCGGAGACCGCAGCAACGATGCCGACACGGTCTGGGCAGGAGGCGGTGAGGGTGTAGAAACGTTCGCGATGCATAAAGCGGTTTCGTTAGATGCGGGCCGAGGCGCTGCGGATGGCGTTGTTAAGTTCGGTGTAGCTCATCGTGACCGGGAACTGCGGGAACTCACGGATCACGTTCTCAGGCGGGTGGAACAGGATGCCGGCATGGGCTTCACCCAGCATGGCGGTGTCGTTGTACGAGTCGCCGGCGGCGATGACTTTGAAGTTGAGACCCTTGAAAGCTTTTACGGCAGCACGCTTCTGATCCGGCATCCGCAGATGGTAGTTGACCAGCATGCCGTCGGCGTCGGCTTCCAGCTTGTGGCAGAACAGGGCCGGCATATTCAGCTGGTTCATGAGCGGCATGGCAAATTCATAAAAGGTGTCCGACAGAATGATCACCTGGAAATCCTGACGCAGCTGATCCAAAAAATCCTTGGCGCCCGGCATCGGGCCCATCTCGGCGATGACCTTCTGAATGTCCGGCAGACCGAGCTTGTGTTCGCGCAGAATGTCCAGCCGATACTTCATCAGTTTGTCGTAGTCCGGCTCATCGCGGGTGGTCCGGCGCAGCGCTTCGATGCCTGTGCGGTTGGCGAATTCGATCCAGATTTCCGGAACGAGGACACCTTCTAGGTCAAGACAGACGATTTGCACGGCAAGACTCCTGATAAAAGTGAATGCAATTGGAGGTAAATTTTACCCGATGCGGCCTGCCTGCCCTACAATGCGGGCGGATGAATCGATTTTTAGCTGCCCACCCTGTTCAGAAAGCAACACCTGCTGCCCGATGGCTGGCGGCGTGTGCCTGTCTGGGTCTGTGGTTAGGAGCGGCTCCGGCCAGTGCGCAGCAGCAACCCCCCGTCTTTGACCCGGCCGTTATTGAGGCGCGTGACCAAGAGGCCAAAGCGCTCAAGGAAGAGGGCAAAGCCATTCGGTCTGAGGCCGATACCCAGCTAGAGATTGACACCTGGAACTGCTACAGCAGGATTCTGGTGAACTGGTGTATTGATCGGGCGAAGGAACGCCGTTACGAAAAGCGTGAAAAAGCCCGGGAGATCGAAGCGCGTGGCGCGGTGATTGAGCGCGAGGTTCGGGAACAGCGGCTGATTAATCAGCTGGCCAACCCACCCGCAGAGTTGCGGCAACCGAATCCGCCTTCGGGCGCCATCAAGAAAGCCATTGATGAAGGCAAGACCATCAAGCAGGTCGAGCAGGAGCGCAAGATTCGCGATGCCGAGCAGTCGGCCACGCCATTAAAGAGCGACGCCGAGATTCAGGCAGCCTCTGCCGAGCGGGATCGTAAGGCGGCTGAAAAGCGGGCCAAGCGGGAAGCAGCAGACCAGCAGCGGGCCGCCGAAAAGGCAGCCTACGAAGCGCAGCAGGCGATCAAGAATCAGAAACCTTAATTCAGCCCCTGGCTGGTGAGGTAGTCCTCGTAGTTACCATCAAAGTCGACGATCGTATGATCTGCCTTGATGTCGAGGATGCGCGTTGCTAGCGATGATACAAATTCTCGGTCGTGCGAGATGAAGATCAGCGTGCCCTTGAAAAGATCCAGCGCAGTGTTCAGCGATTCGATCGATTCCATGTCTAGGTGGTTCGACGGCTCATCCATCAGCAGGATGTTCGAATGCAAGAGCATCAGGCGCCCAAATAGCATGCGACCCTGTTCACCCCCGGAAATGACCTTGACCGGTTTTTTCACATCATCGCCGGAGAACAGCAGACGGCCCAGGGTGCCGCGAATCAGCGTGTCGACATCGGAGCCTTCGTAACCACCGGCGCGCACATAGCCTGAAATCCAGTCGGTGAGGTTCTGGTCTGAGGCAAAGTCGGCGGCGTGGTCCTGCGCGAAGTAGCCGATCTTGGCTTTTTCGGTCCACTTGATGGTGCCGGCTGTCGGCGTGAGTTCGCCATTGAGTAGTTTGAGCAGCGTTGTCTTACCGACACCGTTTTCACCGATGATGGCGATCTTTTCGCCGGCATTCACGGTCAGCGAGAGGTTCTTGAAAAGTTGTTCGCCTTCCGGGTAAGCGAAGCCGAGATTTTCGATCTCCACGGCCTGACGGTGGAGCTTGTCCTTGTCGTCGTATTCAAAGCGGATCCACGGGTACTGACGTGACGACGGCTTGACGTCTTCTGGTTTCAGTTTGTCGATCAGCTTCAGGCGGCTGGTGGCCTGTTTGGCCTTCGAGGCGTTGGCCGAGAAGCGGCGGACGAAGGTTTGCAGTTCGGCGATGCGTTCCTTGGCTTTGGCGTTGGCATTGGCCTGACGTTCGCGGGCCTGGGTCGAGGCTTCCATGAAATCATCGTAGTTGCCGGCGTAAGTGGTGATCTTGCCGTAATCCAGATCGGCCATGTGCGTGCACACCTGATTCAGGAAGTGACGGTCATGGGAGATGATGATCATGGTGGCGTTGCGCTCGTTGAGCAC
>JBFYKG010000080.1:0-6429 GCA_041311015.1 Rhodocyclaceae bacterium
GTTCCCAGACATCAACTGTCAGCAGGGCTTTGTCGCCGGTCGTCAACGGGGTGCCGGCGGCACCCATGTTGACGATGTCGACGCTGCCGTCGGCTTTCTTGACCAGCCAGGTCCAGCCTGAACCGAAGTTGCCCACGGCAGAGGTCTGGAATGCCTTCTTGAACTCGTCAAATGAGCCCCACTTCTTGTTGATGGCATCGGCCAGTGCACCGGTCGGAGCACCGCCACCATTAGGCGACAGGCAGTTCCAGAAGAAGGTGTGGTTCCAGACCTGGGCGGCGTTGTTGTAGATACCGCCGGCTGGCGCCTTTTTAACGATCTCTTCAAGGCCGAGCTTTTCGTATTCGGTGCCCGGGATCAGATTGTTCAGGTTGGTCACATAGGCCTGATGGTGCTTGGCGTAGTGGTAGTCGAAGGTTTCTTCCGACATGTGCGGGGCGAGGGCGTTCTTGGCGAACGGCAGTGCGGGCAATTCAAAAGCCATGATATTTTCTCCGTAGGGGGGGGTGCTGCAAGCGCTTAATTCTAGACAGAGCCGGTGGGACCTGCAAGCGTCAGCTCGGATGGGCGGATTCAACGCGGGCAGTGAGCTGGCCGTCCGCCAGCCGGAGCGACACGGCAGACTGGACAGGTGCCTTGTGAATACTGTCGATGAGGTGTCCCTGGGCATTGGTGATCAGTGCGTACCCGCGCTGCAGCGGCTGCGTCGGGTCCAGTGCCTGCAGCCGCAAACCAGATTCGGAGAGGCGTCGGTGTTCCTGATCAAGCGAGCGCTGTATCCAGTGTGTCAGCCGGGCCTGATCTCGGGTCAGTCGATCCTGTTGCCGTTCCAGCAGGGCCATCGGGCTGCGTAAGCGAGCGCCATAACCATCCAGACGCATACCGGCCTCGTTGATCTGACGGTTGATGCGCTGGTACAGGCGATCCTGCTGCATACTGAGTTGCGAGAGTAACCGGGTTTTATCCGGCGCAACCATCTCGGCAGCAGCGGTGGGTGTTGGAGCGCGTACATCGGCGGCCAGATCGGCCAGGGTTATATCGGTTTCGTGGCCAACCCCGCAGATGATAGGTAGGGTGCTGGCGGCGATGGCCTGAACGACTGCAGCTTCGTTGAAGCACCAAAGATCTTCGAGCGAGCCACCGCCCCGGCACAGGAGGAGCACGTCGGCGGCGCCATGGCGGTTGGCTGATTCGATGGCGTTGACGATCTGCGGGGTCGCATCGGCCCCCTGGACGAGGGTGGGGTACAGGATCAGTCGCGCGTAGGGCGCCCGCCGGGCGAGTGTGGTGAGGACATCATGGAGCGCGGCAGCCTGCGGGCTGGTGATGATGCCGATCGTACCGGGAAAGGCGGGTAGCGGCTGTTTGCGTGCCGGATCAAACAGCCCGGCAGCATCCAGCCGGGCCTTGAGTTCCAGAAACCGTTCGTACAGCGTGCCCAGGCCGCCCTTGACCAGCGTTTCTACCGTCAGCTGGAATTCGCCGCGGGCCTCGTAAAGGGTGACCTGAACCCGGGCCCGCACTTTATCGCCCTGCCGGGGTTGCCAGCCAAGACGTGCAGCACGAGTTCGAAAGAGGGCACAGCGGACCTGCGCCGAGGCATCCTTGAGCGTAAAGTAGATGTGTCCGGAGCTGGCCGCTGTTAACTGGGCAATCTCTCCCTCGACCCAGATCTGGGGGAAGCGGGCTTCTAGCTGATTTCGTACGGCGGCATTGAGTGCCGAAACCGTCAGAACCGGCAGGTCGCCGGGTGGTCCGTCAGCGGTTGAAGAGAGATCCGGGTGCATGGCCATACTTTAATCCCAGATCACCGGTCTCGCCCGCATCGCCGGGCGTAAATATTTCTGTAAAAGTGCTTGACAAGGTCAGATTTCTCCACCAACGCGTGGCAACCCTTGATCTATGGCGGTTTGTTGCAACGCAACGCCACCGAAGGGTTGGTGCCGTGTTCTATCATATTGATTTATATGAAATAAAATTTTTAGCCCCTTTTTTGAGCGGGGTAAGGGAAGTACCCGTCTTGGCACGACTTAACCCATTTAATGACAGGCTATCCACAAAGTTATCCACCGTTTTTGTGGATAATCCAGAGGGCCCGCTAACCCTTTGATCCATCAGCTTGCTTGCTCAAAAGAGGGGGGCTGGCTACACTCCTACTTTACCCTTTTTGCGCTGATATCCATCGTGTTCGCCCTTATTCAAGCCGCTGGCTGGCCGATCTGGCCATTACTCATTGCCTCTATTATTGCCCTTGCCCTCATTATCGAGCGGCTCTACAGTCTGCGCCGGCCGAAGGTGCTGCCGCCCGGCCTGTTGCAATCGGTTCTGGCAGTCCTGCGTCGGGGCGGTTATGACGCCAATGGCCTGCGTCAGCTGGAAGAAGGTTCGCCGCTGGGCCGGGTTCTGGCCGCAGGGATCCGTAACCAGAACGCCAGTCGCGAGATTATGCGCGAGGCCATCGAGGAATCCGGCCGTATGGTCTATCACCAGCTCGAACGGTATCTCACGACGCTCGGGACGATTGCATCGATCGCGCCGCTGCTGGGCTTGCTGGGCACCCTGGTGGGCATGATTGATATTTTTGGTTCGCAGACCCCGGGTACGGGTAATCCGCAACAACTTGCCTACGGGATTTCGGTGGCGCTTTACAACACCGCCTTCGGCCTGCTCATTGCCATCCCCGCGCTGATCTTCTGGCGTCATTTCCGCGCGTTGGTGGATGGCTATGTGGTCGATATGGAACAGCAGGCCGTCAAGCTTGTCGAAGTGATTCACGGCGAACGTAGCTGATCGCTGGAGCCTAAGGCATGAATTTCCGACGCGGTACCGGGCGCGATGAGCCCGAAATCAATCTGATTCCATTTATTGATGTGTTGCTGGTCATCATCATTTTCCTCATGATGACCACGACCTACAGTAAAGTCTCCGGTATCGAGATCGATCTGCCGACAGCGGCCGCCAGTAACCAGACACCTCCTGATGAAATCACTGTTTCTGTCACGGCGGCTGGTACGGTGGTGGTGGATGGTCAGAGCCTGACGCGCCCCAGTGTCGATACTGTGGCCGCTGCGCTCAAACAGGCTGCCCAGCGCAAGGGGGCCAGCAAGCCGCCGGTCGTCTCGATTAATGCCGATGCCAAGGCCACACACCAGAGCGTAATTGATGTCATGCAGGCGGCGCATCAGGCCGATCTGTCGCAAATTTCATTTGCCACACGAAGCGGCTCATGATGCTGCGCCCCAATGAGGTCGAGGCGAGCTGGTATGGCCGTATCCGACTGGGGGCAGTGCAACGCGGATTGCTGTGGCTTCTCTCTTGGCTCTATGCCGGCGCGATGGCGCTGCGCCGTCAACTCTACGCGTGGGGTATTTTAAAAAGTACCCGGCTGCCGGTGCCCGTGGTGGTGGTCGGCAACCTCATTGTCGGGGGTGCCGGTAAGACGCCGCTGACCCGTGCTGTGGCACGCCAGCTACGTGATGCCGGTTGGAAACCGGGCATTATCAGCCGCGGTTACGGCCGGCAGATTCCGGGCGTGCGTGCAGTGGGTGTTGGCGATAGCCCACGGTATGTGGGGGACGAGCCCCTGCTTTACGCCGATGATGGCTTACCCGTGTTTGTCGGGGAGAAGCGTGTTGATGCCGCCAGAGCGCTGTTGGTGGCGAATCCGGGTGTCAATGTACTGATTGCGGATGATGGGCTGCAGCATTATGCGCTGGCCCGCGATGTCGAGATTGTGGTGTTTGATCGCCGCGGTATCGGCAATGGTGCTTTGTTGCCGGCCGGTCCGTTGCGCGAAAGCCCAGCCCGCCTGAACGAACCCGGTGTTAAAGCCCAGGTATGGCAGGCTGGTGCGGTGCCTGCGGCCGCCTGTGTTGCCTCGGGTGTGCCCGCCTATCGCATGACACTGGAAGCGGGGGAGATTTATGCCATCAACAACCGGCATCATCGCCAACCCCTGAGTGCGCTGGCCGGAAAGACAGTCTGTGCCATCGCCGGCATCGGACACCCGGAACGTTTTTTCGCGATGCTGCGTGATCATGGTCTGGTCGTTGAGGAATACCCGTTCCCGGATCACCATGTCTTCAAGCGCGGCGATCTGCCCACATCATCACTCCCCGTGCTGATGACTGAGAAGGATGCAGTAAAATGTGCCGAGTTTTCGGCTGGGCGCGACCACTGGTATGCCGTACCGGTCACCGCGCAGATAACACCGCCGTTACCCCTGGCCGATTGGCTCAAGGGCGTGGCGGGCGCACCTGATGGAGATTGCTAAGATGGATCCGCGTTTACTGGAAATTCTGGTGTGCCCTGTGTGCAAGGGCAAACTCGATTATGACAAAGCCGCTCAGGAGCTGAGCTGTCAGCCGTGTCAGCTGGCGTATCCGGTGCGTGACGGGATCCCCATCATGATGCAGGACGAAGCGCGTCGCCTGACGCAAGCCTAAGCACATTAGAGGCCGTCGTGAGCTACGTTACCTTCCGTGTGGTCATTCCAGCCCGGCTGAAATCAACACGGCTGCCTGACAAACCCTTGCTCGATCTGGGCGGCAAGCCCATGGTGGTTCGTGTATGCGAGCGGGCGCAACGCTCCGGCGCCGATACGATCGTCGTGGCGACAGATAGCCGTGACGTGCGCGATGCCGTGCGCGCAGCCGGCTTTGATGTCTGTATGACGCGGGAGGATCATCCCAGCGGGACCGATCGGATCGCCGAAGTCTGCGATCATTTCGGTTGGGCGGATGAAACCGTCGTCGTCAATGTTCAGGGCGACGAACCCTTTCTGCCGCCGTCGTTGATCGATCAGGCAGCGCATCAGTTAGTGGATTCGGGCGCCGATATGGCAACCCTGGCGCACGCCATTCATGACCCCGCCGAATTCTTCAATCCCAATGTCTGCAAGGTCGTGATGAAGGCCAATGCGGATGCCTTGTATTTCTCGCGTGCCCCGATCCCCTTTGCCCGGGATGATTTTGCGGCCGACTGGCAGCAGGGCCGTTTTCCACAGGCGCTGCCCGCCGGGGCCTTTGCCTGTTATCGTCATATTGGCCTTTATGCCTACCGCCGTCGTTTTCTTCGTGATTACGCCAGCCTGACGGCCAGTCCGCTGGAATCGGTGGAAGCGCTCGAACAGTTGCGCGCCTTGTGGCATGGCTACCGGATTAGCGTGGCCGTTACCGAAACGCTGCCGCCGGCCGGGGTGGATACACCGGAAGACGCTGCACGGGCCCAGGCAGTATTCGCCGAGGATTACGCTGCACTGCGCATTGACCCGCCGCTGTAATTACCGTAAGTTTTTTGCAAGGTGGATATTTCACACTGTCCACATCGCATTTCTGTTCCATTTTTAATCGAGGATACCGATGAAACTGATTCTGTTGGGCGCCCCAGGCGCTGGTAAGGGCACCCAGGCCAAATATATCTGCGAAAAATTCGGTATTCCCCAGATCTCCACGGGCGACATGCTCCGTGCCCAGGTCAAGGCCGGTACCCCGCTGGGACTGGAAGCCAAAAAGCACATGGATTCGGGCGGTCTCGTGCCGGACGCCGTGATCATTGGCATGGTCAAGGAACGCCTCAAGGAAGCCGATTGCAAGAACGGTTACCTGTTCGATGGCTTTCCGCGGACGATCCCGCAAGCCGAAGCGATGAAGGATGCGGGTGTGCCGCTCGACGTCGTGCTGGAAATCGACGTCCCGGATCAGGACATCATCGACCGTATGGCCGGTCGCCGTGTGCACCTGGCCTCGGGTCGTACCTACCACATCCAGTACAACCCGCCCAAAGTGGCCGGCAAGGATGATGTCACCGGTGAAGACCTCATCCAGCGTGACGACGACAAAGAAGAAACCGTACGTAAGCGTCTGGACATCTATCACAGCCAGACCAAGCCGCTGGTAACTTTCTACACCAACTGGCAGAACGCCGGTGATGCCAAGGCCCCCAAGGTCAAAAAGGTCGCTGGTGTGGGCGGTGTGGATGAGATCACGGCACGCGTCCTTGGCGCTCTGAACTAATCTCGGTCGCACCCGGTATCGGGCGCCCGGTTGGCACTGCCAATCTGGCGCCCGATCTGTTTTAATGGGGTATGAAGAACGCACTGTATTTTCAGTCAGGTGGCGTCACCGCCGTCATTGGTGCTACTGCTGCCGCACTCATCGCGGCGCACCGGCAGGCGAGTGCCGGCCGTCTATTTGCCGCCGAGCATGGTCTCTCAGGCCTGATCAATGGCCAGCTGGTTGATGCATCGGCCTTGCCCGAACCCATGCGTCTGGCGCTCAGCTGCTTGCCGGGCGGTGGCTTGGGGTCTGGCCGAACCTTGCTGTCACCCTATGACAAAAACCCCGAGCAGTGGGCGCAGGTGCGTGATGTACTGATCAGATATCAGATTGGTACGCTTTACGTTAACGGCGGCAACGGCTCGATGGATAC
>JBFYKG010000015.1:0-23397 GCA_041311015.1 Rhodocyclaceae bacterium
TGCGTATTCAGATCGTCCAACCGGGTCTGGCATTCGCGACAGGAAAATTCGGCTTCCTGAACTTCGCGCTCGACCTTAACCATGGCATCGCGGGCATCCCGCAGCGAACGGCTGGCTGCTTCACGAACGGACAATCGCTCGGTCAGCGAGGTCTGAGCTACGGCAACGGCACTTTCCAGGTTCTGAAGCAACGCCGAAAGCTCTTCAAGGCGTGCCACTTCGCTGGCATGTTCCGTAGCCAATTCCGCCTGGGATTGTTTTAACGACTTGTGACGTTCCTCGTGGTGACGGATGGTCTGCACCAGACGTTCGTGCGCCATGGCGCGATCCGACAACTCACGCTGCGCGGTCTGTGTCTGCTGCCGCAGCGTTTCGAGCTGGTGCCGGCTAGATTGCAACTGGTTGCGTGCCGCTTCAACAGCCCGCGCTGCATCTTCAACCGGACCAGACAGTTCGGCCACACGGGCCTCGGTCACTTCCAGCTCCTGCTGGCGTTCGAGCAGGCCATGATCGGCGGCGTCCGGCGCAAAGAAGGTCACGCTGTAGCGGTCAAGCAGATGACCCTCACGCGTGACGACCATGTCACCGCCTGATAGCTGAGCCTGCTGTGCCCTGGCGTCGGCCAGACTATTCGCCACACGAATTCCGGACAACCAGCGGGCCAGAATCGGTGTCAGCCCGGCTTCGAGACATTCAATCTTGCCCAGTAACGCATCGCCACCCGTCACCGCATCTCCTGCCGAACCGGCCGGCAACATGAGGGTGACTCGCAGGCCCGGCGGTTCGGCAAACCAGCGATCCAGATCCGGCAGCTGCTGCTGACCACAGGCAACGGCCTTGAGGCGGTCACGCAGCACGGCCTCTACGGCCAGCTCCCAGCCCGGTGCAACACGGATCTGTTGCCAGAGCGCCGGGCGGTCCTGCAAACCGGCTTTTTTCAGCCAGTCCGGCAGACTGCCGGTCGCCTGTACGCGTTCCTGTAATTGTTTGAGCGCCTGATGGCGCGCCTGTGTCCGCGTCAGCTCGTTCTGCAGCTCACGTTGCTGCTCGGTTGCTGTTTGCAGCGCCTGCTCGGCATCGTGCACAGCCTGTGCTGCAGCGGCCTGTTGTTCCTGCAAGGCTTCCAGCGCCATGCCGGCCGTTTCACGGGCTTCAGCAAGCACCTGTAACTGGTCGGTATCAGGCGGTATGAGCGCTGCTTCGTCACGAGCAAGCCGTTCAATCTGCTGATCCACCCGGGCCAGGTTCCTGTCGGCATTGGCCCGGTTTGCCTGAGCGACCTGCAGCCGCTGTTCCAAGCCAGAGAGTTCACCACGAAACTGGCTGGCCTGGGCCTGCGCGTCGCGTTCGGCATCTTCGAAAGCCGGCATCCCTTCCTGGGCTCGGGCCAGCATTTCCTGCGCCTGCGCCAAACGCATTGCGGCATGTTCCTGCAACTCGCCCCAGCGGATGATATCTTCTGCAGCCTGCCCCTGACGCTGTTGCCAGCTCTGCTTCTCGGTCGTCAGTTGCACCAGCCGCGCTTCGAGATTGCGACGTGTTTCCTGACGGTGGCGGATATCCGCTTCGATCGTAGCGACCTCGGCGTTAATACTAAAGAAGGCACTCTGCGCTGTCTGTACGGCATCGTTGGCCGTGTAATAGGCTTCACGCAGGGTTTCCAGCTCAGCTTCGATATTGCGCTGACGTGCAGTCGTTTCTTCCAGTTCGATCTGCGCGGCAGACAGGCCTGTCGACAGCGTCACGGCATCAGAGCGGCCCTCGTTCAGACGCACCGACCACAGCTTTTGCTGTGTACCCATCAGTTCAGCCTGCAGGCCCTGATAACGCTCAGCCACTTCGGCCTGGCTTTCCAGACGGCTGATCTGCGTGCCCAGTTCCTGACGGATATCTTCCAGACGGGCCAGGTTTTCACGGGTATCTGACAGACGGCCCTCGGTTTCCTTACGGCGCTCCTTGTAACGGGTGACACCGGCCGCTTCTTCCAGAAAGACGCGCAGCTCTTCAGGCTTGGCCTCGATGATGCGCGACACGGTACCCTGCCCGATGATCGCGTAGGCACGCGGCCCCAGACCGGTACCCATGAACAGATCCGTCACATCCTTGCGACGCACCTTGAGGTTGTTAATAAAGTAATCCGACTGACCATTGCGGGTCAGCACCCGCTTGACCGACAGCTCGGCATATTGCGACCACTGACCGACGGCGCGCCCCAGGCTGTTGTCAAAAACCATTTCCACGCTGGCACGGGAGACCGGTTTGCGGGTGGTCGTGCCATTGAAGATCACGTCCTGCATGGATTCGCCACGCAGCTCGGTAGCCCGGGATTCACCCAGGACCCAGCGGACCGCATCGATGATGTTCGATTTGCCGCAGCCATTGGGCCCCACAACACCGATCAGCTGACCCGGCAGCTCTACATTAGTGGGATCGACAAAGGATTTGAAACCGGCGAGTTTGAGCTTATTAAGACGCATAAATTCTGTTTTCGCCCTACAAAGGCGATAATCGGAGCGGCAGACCAGAAAAACGTCACTGAACTGCCAATAAAGGCTGCTTATAATATCAGCTGCGCCACCCCAAACCTACCCTCCGGACCCTATGAGCACGCAACCTAGCAAGACGCTGGAAACTTTCCCGAACCCCACGCCTCAACGTGACTTCATCATTCACATGGAAGTCCCTGAATTCACGTGTCTTTGCCCAAAAACCGGGCAACCCGATTTCGCGACCCTGATTCTCGACTACATTCCCGATGAGCGCTGTGTCGAGCTCAAAAGCCTCAAGCTCTACATGTGGAGCTTCCGCGACGAGGGCGCCTTCCATGAAGCCGTCACAAACCGTATTCTCGACGATCTGGTGTCCGCCACGGCACCCCGCTTCATGCGCCTTACGGCCAAGTTCTATGTCCGCGGCGGCGTTTTCACGACCGTCATCGCCGAACATCGTAAACCCGGTTGGCAGCAGGCCACCCCCGTGACCCTGATCGATGTGCCCGGTCAGGCCAGCACCCGCGGCTAATATAATCATTACGCAGACCAACCCGGTCTCCCACTCCAGCGAGGACCTCATGACCCGTATGACTGCTCGAACCCTTGTGATCGCCCTCTCCCTGCTGGGCGGCAGCCTGGCCCAGGCGGCCAACATGGCCTTCATGGTCGATCAGGCCATGTCCCGCTTTTCAGAGAAGGATGCCGAGTTCTTTAACGCCGCCGCAGCGCAGGCCCTGACGGGTAAGGATGGCACGGATGTGCGCTGGAGCAACCCGGCCACGGGCGCTTTCGGCACAGTGACGCCCTACCCGGACCCGCAAAAGAATCCGGACTGTCGCGAACTGCATATGGTCAGCGTGGCAGAAAACGTCAAGAGCGGTGGTTACTACCGTTTCTGTAAGCGCTCTGACGGTAGCTGGCAACCGGCCGTCGCAACCAAGCGCTAAAACCATATCGATCAGGCGACCGATCGATCCCGACGCCTGACCGACTGCACCCAGAGCAGCAAGCCGCACAACCCCAACGCAGCCACCAGGGTTGCGATCAGGGCTGCGCACCAGAAGCCAGCGGCCCCCATCGGTGCGAGTCCAACCGTTGACAGCCCCTCAAAGGCCAACCAGTAGCCGCCGCCCAACCCAAAGAGCCAGAATGACGCCAGGTGGACGCCCAGCGGCACCAGCGTCACGTGGTAACCGCGCAGTGCAAATCCGGCAATCGTCTGCAATGCATCAGAAACTTGGTAGGCCGCCACGTAGCCAATGAGTCCGACGGCAACAACCTGCACGGCCGGATCCGGTGATCCCAGTGCCGCCAGCGGCTCACGAAAAACCCATAGCAGCAGGCCCAGCAACAAGGCACCAATCCCGGCCAGCCTGAAAGCACTGCGCGCTACCGCTTCAGCGCCCCGTGCATCGGTTGCCCCATCAGCCTGCCCGACCAGGGCCGCAGTGGCCGTTCCGATGGCCAGCGGCAGCATATAGACCATCGCCGAAATATTGGCAACGATCCGGTGACCGGAGAGAATTTCCGGTCCCAGACGGGCAATAAAAATGGCCATCAGGGTAAACGCCGAGATCTCGACAAAATAGGAAAGCCCCATGGGCACGCCCACGCGTAGCAGATGCCTCTGCGTGGCCAGGTCCGGGCGGCCCGGCCACAAACCGCGCGTTCCCATCAGAGCCCGATAATTGGCAGATCGCCAGAGCACCAGCAGCCCCGTCAGACAAACCAGCCAGGCCAAGAGCGCCTGAGAGCCTGCAGCCCCCACCGCGCCCAGCCCCAGCCCAACCGTAACGCCACCGATACTGATCGAATCGGCGAGCAGCGGCGCCAGCAGCGCGTGACACGACGTCTGCGCCAGACTCATCCACATCAGAGGCCGCGTCCGGCCGACGCCACCCGCAATGGCATGAAATGCGCGATACCCCAGCGAGGCGGGCAATGAAAATGCCAGCACACGCAGATAGTCGGTGGTCATCGCCGCCACCGGGTCCGAGAGTTGCGCATAGGCAATCATCCAGCCGGGAAACCAGAGAATCAGATCGCCCACAACCGCCAGCAGTAGCACCAGCCAGAAGGCTTGACGGATCAGATGCGCCGCTGCCGCCGGGTCATTTTTACCCAACCGGTGCGCCACACCGGGGAGCAACGACTGCACCACCCCGGAAAACGCCAGCGCCACCGACACGTAGATGCTGGCGCCCACAGCCAGCGCGGCCAACTCATCTGTCCCCGCACGACCCACCACAACCGTATCGATTGCCATCATGCCAATGGTGGCCAATTGGGCCACCAGCACCGGCCAGGCCAGACGGATCACCCGGCGCGTGCTACCCATCACCCTTTAGGCCTGATCAATGTAACGGACGGCGTCGAACATGGCGACCTGCTCTGGCCGGTACACCACCAGCACCGTCAACAGCATGCCGGTGAGCCACGCTTCTGAAAACGCCACCAGCAACCAGTACGATGCAAAATCCTCCAGCATGCCGGCCCAGGGATACACCTGCATCAGCCAGAGCACACCGGCCAGCGTCCAGCCCGTCAGCAGCACCACGCCGGCACTCGCAAAGAAACCACCCACAAAAATGAAGACGAAGATATTTGTCGGCAGGCGTGCGACCAGACGACTGAAGCCAACACTCAGGATCACGGGCCAGAAAACCAGGAGACAGGCGTTCAATCCCAGATAGGCCAAGCCCTCCTGCGTCGTGACATAGAGTGAGAGCAGCGCAATGCTGAGCGGCAACACAGCCAGCGCCGGACCGAATACCAGGGTACAGAGCATGGCACCCAGGAGATGGAGCGATAACCCGGGCATCGTACCGGCCCGGATCTGCCACAGCACCATCAGCGCAACGGTCGCAATGACAACGGGTACCCAGGGGATGTCGCGCTCAGCCCACTGCGCCCGCAGCGACAGCCCGACCCGAAGATAGCCCATAAAGGCCAACCCGAAACCGAATGCGGCCCAGAGGGGATCTATCTGGGTCAGCGGAATCACTTGCGGGTGGCCCGGATGCGGAGCCGGAATCCGGCTTCGTCCCAGATATCGCTCTCATCCTGCAACGCCGCGGCGGTCATCGGGTTTTCATCTAGCCAGACGCCGGGTAACTGCAGGGTAAAGCCGTTAACCGTTTCTCTGGCCTGCAGCGGCGGTGCCGCACCTTCAAGCCGCGCACGGTGCAGAATTGCTGCCAGCCTGAGTGCCAGTATCTGTCGCCAGGCAATATCTTCCCGGTTCAGCGTATCCACTTTGTTGAGCTTGCCCCGGTGACACAGCACCAGCAGCGCCAGGCGTGCCTGATCCATCTTAGAGAAACCGGGCATATCGGCATAACTGAGGATGTAGGCGCCGTGCTTGTGGTAACCCGTATGGGCAATCGATAACCCCACCTCGTGCAGACTGGCCGCCCAGTTGATGAACTGCAGATCACGCTCCAGCTCTTCGGACTTGCGAAGCTTGAGCCCCATCAGGTCCCGGAAAATGATCGACGCCGTATCGCCAACCCGTTCGGCCTGACCCGACTCGATCTGATAACGCCGCTGGAACTGCTTGACGGTCGCCATCCGCATATCGTGGTGATGGAAGCGCCCCAGCAGGTCATATAGCACCCCCAGTCGGAGCGCGCCATCGGCGTAGGTCACATGCTCCAGGCCGAGGGTATCGAGAATCGCTGACATGATGGCGATACCGCCCGGCAGCACCGGGATCCGGTCCGCCTTGACCCCCTCAAGCGGTAAAGCATCCATGCGCTTATGACGCAGCATCAGGGTACACAGGCGATCCAGACCCAGCCGCGTGATCCCGCTCAGGCCGCCCGGATTAAGATCATTCTGTTCCAGAATCTCGGCAATTGCCTTGGCGGTGCCGGAGGATCCGATCGCCTCGCCCCAGCCGGTTTTACGATAAGCATGGGCGATGACCGAGACCTCTTTGGCCGCAGCCATCTGCGCTTCCTGCAGGCGCTTTCGCTCGATCACGCCATCAGGGAAATAACGCAGCGAATAACTGACGCAACCCATGAACAGGGATTCCAGACACAACGGCTTCATGCCTGCACCAATGATGAACTCGGTTGAACCCCCGCCGATATCGAAGACCAGCCGTTGCTCATCGGTGGCCGGCAGCGAATGTACCGCGCCAATATAGATCAGTCGGGCTTCTTCGCGCCCGGCGATGATTTCAATCGGAAAACCCAGCGCCGCTTCGGCCTCACGCAGAAAAGGTGTCGCATTCTTGGCAACACGCAACGCATTGGTGGCCACGGCACGAACCGCTTCGGGCGGCAAGCCCCGGATGCGTTCGCCGAAACGCGATAGCGCCTCCAACGCCCGGTCCTGTGAGGCCCGGTCCAGACTTTTATCGGTTTGCAACCCCGAGGCCAGCCGTACCGATTCCTTCAGGGAATCCAGCGTGTAGATCTGATCGTCCACCACCCGCCCGACCTCGAGACGGAAACTGTTGGAACCCAGATCAACAGCCGCGATCGATTCGTATTGCATCGCGCTCAGTCTCCGGAATAGTAATCCGGCACGATCATCGACTCGGGCACCGGATGGCGAACGTAATCAGGATTGTGCTGGCGCTTCGGCAAGGCAACGGGTTCATGGGGTACATCGGTATAGGGCACCTGCGAGAGCAGATGACGTATACAGTTCAGGCGGGCCAGTTTTTTATCGTTACCCGGCACCACCCACCATGGCGCTTCGGGAATATTGGTGCGGTCAAGCATGTCCTCTTTGGTGCGGGTGTATTCTTCCCAGCGCGCACGCGATTCCAGATCCATCGGACTGAGCTTCCACTGCTTGAGCGGATCGTTGATCCGGCTGAGGAATCGTACGTGCTGCTCCTCATCATTGATCGAGAACCAGTACTTGACGATCTGGATCCCGGAACGGACCAGCATGCGTTCGAATTCCGGGACGGAGCGAAAAAACTCCTCGCAGTCATCTTCAGTACAGAAACCCATGACGCGCTCGACCCCAGCCCGGTTGTACCAGCTACGATCGAATAGCACGATTTCACCCGCGGCCGGAAAATGCGGGACGTAACGCTGGAAGTACCACTGGGTTTTTTCGCGGTCACTGGGTGCCGGTAGCGCCACGGTCCGCACCACCCGCGGATTCAGGCGCTGGGTAATACGCTTGATCACCCCGCCCTTACCTGCCGCATCACGTCCTTCGAAGATGATGATCATGCGATGCCCCGTGTGCGCCACCCAATCCTGCAGCTTGATCAACTCGCCCTGCAAGCGGAGCAATTCACGGAAATAGTGCCGCCGTTTGATGGCCGCCGCCTGCTTTTCTGCAGGCGTCCTACTCAGCACTTCTTCAAAGCGCTGGTCATCGAGCTCCATCTCGAGTTCTTCGTCATAGCTATCCAGCAACTCGCGTTCGAGACGGCGGTGCAGCTCGGCGATATCCTGGGCTTTATCGTCGGGGGTATGAGGTGTTTCGTGCGTCATATCTGTCTACTGTCTGGTCGTTCGGTATCTAAACGCTATTGTATTGATCATTGGGGCGGAAATTATTTCAACGCATGAAATCAGCCACGGCGGGCACTGACCACGCCGTTGACCTGCTGGATGTAATGCAATGCCTGATTGAGCCGCTTGAGGTCGACGACTTCCACCGTAAAGGCCATTTCGGCGGCGCCCTGCTTTGACTGTGTTCGGACCGCCGTAACGTTTACCCGCTCGCGGGCCAGCACATCGGAGATGTCACGCAACAAGCCCTGTCGATCCTGGGCATCGACCAGAATATCCACGGCATAGACATCGGTCGGGCCTGTATCAGGCGCAGCCTGCGACCAATCGGCATCAATCACCCGTTCCGGGTGCAACGCCGCCACATGCTGAAAGCTGGGGCAATCCTGCCGGTGCACCGAGATGCCCTTTTCGCGCGTCACAAAGCCCTGGATCAGATCGGGCGGGACGGGCTTACAGCATCGGGCCATCTGCGTCATTAACTGGTCGACACCGACAATCAGCACCCCGCTGCCACCCTTGTGCCGGGATTGCCGCACCATTTCCTCGGGCAACATATCGGGCAACGGCAACTCATGCTGTTCGGTATCGACAACCTTGACGGGTTCATCGGGGATATCCTGACTGGCAAACCAGGCGCGTACCTTGGTACGTGCTGATTTCGTCATCAGATAACCCTGCTGCGGGTTAAGCCAGTCGCGCGACGGACCGCCCTCTTTGGCAGAAACGATTTCAACACGCTGACCGGTCTTCAGCGGGGTGGTTAACGGTACGAGGGCACCATCCACCTTGGCACCGCGGCAGCGATGTCCCAGTTCGGTATGCACGCGGTACGCAAAATCAACCGGTGTCGAACCGACAGGCAAATCGACGACACGACCTTGTGGCGTAAAGACATACAGGGTGTCGTCCAGCGCGGCTTCGCGGTAATGCTTCTGCCAGTCGCGACTATCGCCAATATCTTCGCGCCAGTTCAGTAACTGCCGCAGTAACGCAATCTTGTCATCATAGCTGCCGCCACTCCGGGCGCCTTCCTTGTAACGCCAGTGCGCAGCGACTCCTAATTCGGCATGCCGGTGCATGTCGTGGGTACGGATCTGGATCTCGAGGGCACGTCCATCCTCGCACTGCACGGCAGTGTGCAGCGAGCGGTAGTCGTTTCCTTTGGGCTGCGAGATGTAATCATCAAACTCCGACGGAATGGGTGTCCAGATCTGATGGACATAGCCCAGTGCCGTATAGCAGTCGGCCACGGTATCTACAATGATGCGCAATGCCCGCACATCGTAGAGCTCAGTGAAATCGAGCGCCTTGCGCTGCATCTTATTCCAGATGCTGTAGATATGCTTCGGCCGGCCATAGACGTCGGCCTCAACGCCCCGCTCGTGCAATGCCGCCTTGACCCGTTCAACGGCATTCGCAATAAAGCTTTCTCGCTCCAGTCGTTTCTCGTCAAGTTTGCGGGCGATTTCCCGATAGGTATCCGGATGGAGAAACCGGAACGACAGATCTTCCAGCTCCCACTTTAGTTCCCAGACACCGAGCCGGTTAGCCAGCGGTGCCAGCAGGTCGAGGGTTTCGCGGGCAACGCCGAGCCGTGCCGGATCCGGAAAGCGGGCATAGTAGCGCAGGGTCTGTGTCCGGGAGGCCAACCTGAGCAGTACGACGCGCACGTCTTCCACCATGGCCAGCAGCATCTTGCGGAGAATTTCGACCTGCGCCTTCAGATCCTGCGGATTCAGAACCGCATCCGACGCAAAGCCCTGGGTCATCGGCCGCATCTGGTTGAGTTTGAATAACCCCCGCACCAGACGGGAAACATCGGAGCCGTATTGCTGCTCGAAAGACGCCCGCTCGAAATCAGGTTGATTGGGCAGTGCAAACAATAGGGCTGCCGCACGCGCCGTGGCATCGAGGCGCAATTCTGCGGCCAGCATGGCCATACCCACCGCGTGCTGCCAGACCGGCTCGCCAGTCCCCAGCAGCGCTTCGCCATAGGCCGTGTACGCTACCCGGGCAACCGATTCCAGCCACGGACGCTGTCCGGGCTCCAGATCGTTCCAGACCGATTCCGGCAGCAACGCGTCAGGCATCCGGCGACTCCAGGAAACGCCGCACAATCGCCACCTGATCATCGGACATGAACATCGGTGCATGGCCCACACCGTCAATCGTTGCCAGCGTCGCGCGCGGCCCACGTTCGGTCATCGCCTGCGCCGTCTCCACACTGAGCAGATCGGAGTTGCCCCCGCGAACGAGCAGCGTGCGACAGCGGATCCGGTCATAGATCGGCCACAGATCGACCGCACCCCCCAGCAGTGCCTGTTTAAGCGGTTGGCCAATAAGACGATCGTAATTGAAGCGGACACCCCCGGTAGGCAACGGCTTGAACGTGCTGGCGAAGAGCGCCTGCCAATCGGCCTCGGTCGACAGCGCAAAAGGTGCAAAGATTACCCGCGCATAGCGCTGCGCTGTTTCCAGGTCAGCAAACTCGTAGGGATGCCCTACGTAACCGGCAATCCGCTCGAGGGCTTCAATCGATAAGGTGGTACCCACATCATTCAGAATCAACCGGCGGATGGGCGAACGCGGCTGTCCGGCAAGCAGCATCCCAATCAAGCCGCCCATGGAGGTTCCCAGCCAATCAACCGTTTCCACATTCAGGCGCGCTATCAACGTCACCATATCGGCCGCATAGGTCAGATTGTTGTAGGCCATCGGCTCGGGATGGTAATCACTCTCGCCCCGCCCAACCACATCCGGGGCAATGACCCGATAGTCCGATGACAGCGCATGGGCAACATGACAGAAATCGAGACTATTGCGGGTCAGGCCATGAACACACATCAGCACCCGTGGGTTCGATGAATCTCCCCACGAACGGTAGGCCATCCGGTACAGACCGGTCGCACCGCCACAAAGCACCGTATGCAATGAACCTGCTGATTCCGATGTCGTATCCACCCGGTTTCCTTTCATTCCTGAGCCTGCACCGACCCGGCCTCGGGCCGATCCATCCAGTACCGTCGACGTGTCTCGCGGTAGGCCTGGATATCGAGCCCGGGGAGATCCACGCGGATCATGCCGCCGGTATCTGTACGCAACACCCTAATCTTACGCGCTTCATAGGCTGCCATCACCTCCGGCTTGGGGTGCCGGTACCGGTTGCGGTAGCCTACCGGCACAATCACCACCTCAGGCGAGACGGCATCCACAAAGGCCGCTGTCGAGCTGGTGCCGCTACCGTGATGTGGCACCAACATCACGTCGCTATGCGACAAACCATGGTCGATCAGCCATGACTCATCCGGCGCCTCGATGTCCGAAGTCAGCAACATTGTCCGGCCGCCGGCACTTACCCGCATGACACAGCTCTGGTGGTTGGAATCCAGGTCTTTGTCACGGCCTGCCACCGTGGGGTACAGAAATTCGAATGTCACCCCATCCCAGCTCCAGGATTGTCCCATCGCACAGGTCTGTGACCGGACACCGGGCACCAAGCTGGCAAACCGGGTATCCGGCGCATCAGCGACCCAACCGACCGGCATCGATTCAAGTACCGACTGAGCGCCGCCGGAGTGATCGGTATCACGGTGTGTCACCACCAGGCCATCCAACCGGTCTACCCCGATAGCGCGCAGATAAGGCACGATCACCCGATCACCCGCGTCGGCCACGCTGCTGAAATAGGGCCCCGTATCGTAAAGCAGCGTATGTCGCTGCGTGCGCACCACAACGGCCAGCCCCTGCCCGACATCCAGCACCTCGATCCGGGCATGACCGGCCGGCAATTGCGCCGTCTGCGGCCAGACAAGCGGAAGACACAGGAAGATCGCCATCCAGCGTCCGGGCAACCCGGCCGGCATCAGCCACCAGAGCGCGCCCAACAACGCCAACATGAACACCAGCGGGGTTGGTACGGGGGCGTGCCAGATGGCCACCGGCAACGATGCGGACCATGTCAGCAGGGTCATTAGAGGGGACAGCAAGGCATCTGCGAGCACAAGAAGGCCATCCCAGGGCACGACCAGGGCCAGAATGGTCAACGGGGTCACGACCCCGCTCACCCACGGAATAGCCACCGCATTAGTCAGCGGGGAAATCAGTGAAAACTGGCTGAAGAACAGCAACAGAAACGGCAGCGTGCCGATCGTCACCGCCCACTGGGTACGACCAAAGCCACGCATCCACCGGCGTAGACGTTGTCCGATTGATGCCTGTTCGTCCTCGCCGCCATGTTCGGCGAGGGCTGCCCAAAGAAGCAAACCGACCGCCGTAAACGACAACCAGAAGCCCGGGCTCATGCCCGCCCAGGGATCAAACAACAGAACAACCACCAGCGCCAGCGACAGGATTCTGAACGGTGAGACATGCCGCCCCGTCAGCACGGCCAGCGCCCCCACGCTCAACATGAACAGGGTACGCAAGGCGGGAATCCCTGCGCCTGCAATCAGGGTATAAAACGCCGCGGCAAACCAGCCACAGAAAATACCCGCCCGCTGGGCAGGCATACGTGCAGCCAATGCTGGCAGCCGACGCCAAAAGAACGCCACCAGCACTGCAACCAGCCCCGAGAACAGGGTGACATGCAGGCCCGAGATCGACATCAGGTGCGTGGTGCCGGTTTTAGCGAAGACCTGCCACAGATCACCGGGAATGGCCTTCTGGTCGCCAATCGCCAGGGCCGTCAGAATGCCCGCATCCGGGTAGGCATCTGGCGGCAGGATTTGCTCGAAACGCTCGCGAATCCGGTAACGCAGTCTGGCAATCAGCGTGGTGGGCGTTGCGACAAACGCATCTAACCGCGCTCCTGACCGGACGTACCCGGTGGCACGCACCCCCATTTCAAAGAGACGTGCTTCAGCATCATAGCCATGGGGATTCGCCAGCCCATGCGGCCGCTTCAGACGCACCGTCAGTGACCAGCGTTCACCCGGCTGGAAATTTCGGGGAATGGCATCATCCACAAACTCGCCATCGGCATCCTTCTGCCACACCGAGAGCTGGATTAATTCGGGAATGTTATACCGCCCCGCTGCCTGTTCAACGCGAAAGAGAAAGCGCTGGCCACGTACCGTACGATCCGGGAGACTATCGACCACCCCAGTGATCTGGAGATTTCTGCCCATAGCGGCTTCCGGCAATTCATCGGCCAGCACCATCGTACTTCGCCAACAGGTATAACTGACCCCCGACAGGAAGGCACCGGTCAGGATCAGCGCAAAAAGCCAGCGCCGGTTGACGGATGCCCCACGTGTTACGTGCAACAGGACCAGCAAAGTCAGCGTCGATAACGCAAGACAGAGAACGCCCCAGGGCAAGGCCGGGATATCCGGCAACCACTGACAGACCAGAATGCCTGCGGCAAAAGATAGGAGCGGCATCTTGCAGCCGGAGATGCCTAGAACGCAGTACCGCTCAGCACACCGTCCTGCAGGCGTAGCGTCCGATCAAGCTGCGCCGCCAGATCCGGATCGTGCGACACCAGCACAAAGGCCACGCCAGACTGCACACTCAGCTCGCGAAACACGGCAAAGACCTGAGCCGCAGTCTGCCTATCCAGATTACCGGTTGGCTCATCCGCCAGCACACAGGCCGGCCGTGTTACAAGCGCCCGGGCGACCGACGTGCGTTGACGCTCGCCGCCCGACAGGGCTGATGGCGTATGCAGCAGCCGATGTCCGAGGCCTACCCGTTCCAGCCATTCACGTGCTTCGGCTTCGGCGTCGTCTTTTGGCAAGCCGCGCACCCGGAGTGGCATGGCCACGTTTTCCAGGGCGGTAAATTCAGGCAACAGATGGTGGTGCTGATACACAAAGCCCATATGACGATTACGCCACTGCCCACGTTCCTTTTCCGACATGCCCTGCCAGCTCCGGCCGGCAATCAGCACATCGCCCGAGGTCGGCTGATCCAGCCCGCCCAGGAGATGCAGAAACGTACTCTTGCCGGAACCCGATGCCCCCACAATCGCCACCGATTCACCCGCGTTCAGCTCAAAGGAAACATCCTTCAGAACACACACATCCTCCGAACTCCCCGCATACACCTTGGTGAGATTCCGGCACGACAGCACGGTGCTTGTATCCGACCCGGCCATCACATTACTCATGACGCAGTGCCTCCGCAGGTTGTACCCGTGCCGCGCGCAAACTGGGGTACAGCGTTGCCAGCAAGGTCAGCACAAAGGCCGTAATCGAAATGGTGATCACGTCATGCCATTGCAGATCCGATGGCAGCTCCGAGATGAAATAGATTTCGCGGGAAAGGAAGTGCACCCCGAAAAGTCGCTCGATGGCAGGGACCACCGTATCGATATTCAGCGCCAGGGCAACGCCACCCGCAACACCGAGCCCCAGACCGATCAGACCGATCAGCGCACCCTGCACCATAAAGATCAGCGCGATGCTGCCACGGCTGGCACCCAGCGTTCTCAGAATTGCAATGTCTCCCCGCTTATCGGTTACGGCCATCACCAGGGTTGAAACGATATTGAAGGCGGCCACGGCCACAATCAGGAACAGGATCAGGAACATCATGCGTTTTTCGATCTGCACCGCACGGAAGAAGTTGGCATGCTTGCGGCTCCAGTCGATCAGAAAGGCCGGCTCATCGAGTCGGGGCGCCAGCTCGCGGGCGATGCGGGGCGAATTAAAGGGGTCATCCACCTTCAGTCGCACGCCGGACACGCTCTGCCCCAGACGGAATAACACCTGAGCATCCTTGAGATCAATCAGCGCCAGCCCGCTGTCATATTCATACATACCAAAGTCGAAGATGCCCCCCACTTCGAAACTCTTGATACGCGGAATCACCCCGGCCGGTGTGACCACGCCTTCTGGCGCTATCAGCGTAATGCGATCACCAGTGACCACGCCGAGCGCCTTGGCCAGATCCGAACCGAGCACGATCCTGAAGGCGCCGGGCTGCAAGGAATCCAGAGAACCGGATTTCATATGTGTTGCAAAGTCGGCCACGGTATTTTCCAGCGCCGGGTCAATCCCGCGAACCACAGCGCCACGAACGCCGCTACCCGGCATCATGGGGCTGTCACCGCGCGCCTGATTCAATCCGTTGAGCATCACCTGCCCCTGCACATACGGTGCGGCGGCCAGCACCTGGGGCAGCTCACGGCTCTGATCTGCCACGCGTCGCCAATCCGTAATGGCGCCATCCATCCCGACCACCTCAATATGCGAGGTCACACCCAGGATGCGCGAACGGAGCTCTTTCTGGAATCCGTTCATCACCGACAACACGACGATGAGCGCGGCCACACCCAGCGCAATGCCCGCCATCGACAAACCGGAGATGAACGATATGAAGCGATTATCCTGGCCGATCTGACGACGGCTACGGACGTACCTCAGACCGATCCATAATTGAAAAGGAATTTTCACGATCAGACGTGCAAAAAGCACGGAAATGCAGCAAAGTCGCTATGCTACACTCGATTCGACCTTCCCACCTCGAGCCTTGCCCTGCCTGCCATGCATCTGACCCTGTTTGTCCCTGATCTGTTATGGCCAGATATCGACGATACGTCCGCCTTCGAGATCCCGGGCACGACTGCACTGACCCGGGTACTGGCCACAGCAGCGCGAACAGAATCGGCCCTGTCGCCGACCGGCTCGTGGGAAAGCTGTCTGGCCGCCCTCCTTGGATTTGATGGCCCTCAGGCCCCTCTGGCACAGTGCCGGGCACGCGGCGACAGCCTGGGCGATCTACCCGCAGACTGCCGACTGCTCTGCGCCGACCCCGTCAATCTGGATTTTGTCCAGCAATCGTTGATCCTCTCCCCGATCCACGCCGACACGCTGGCACCGGGTGACATGACCGCACTGATCGCCAGTCTGAATGAAGAATTCCGGACCGAGGGCCGTTTTGTTTCGGCAGATGCCCCGGCCCCGATCAATCATGCTTACTTTATTCCCGCAGATAACGGCACCGTCTTTCCGGACCTGGCCGCAACCAGCCGCCTGGCCGGCCGCCGGATTGATGCCGACCAGACGCGTCAGATCCTCGACCGGCAAAGTCTGCAATGGCTCAACCGGATCCAAATGTGCCTGAATGACCACCCCGTCAATGCCGCCCGTGACGCGAAAGGCCTCCCCCGGATTAATAGTCTCTGGCCCTGGGGCACCGGTGCCTTGACCACAACGCCACCTGTCCGGTTCAGCAGCGCTGCCGGCACAGGTGCCATGCTCCGTGGCCTCTGCATGAGCACAGGCACGCCCTGGCAACCACAGCCGCAGTTTCCAACCACGGCCGGCCACCACCTGATGGCCGAATTCACACCCAGCGAGGCGGTCGTCAATGATGATCTCCCCGCCTGGCAAAACGCTCTACGTGATCTGGACAGGACCTGGGTGACGCCAGCACTCAACGCACTAACTGACAAAAACGGCTGCGTGACCTCATTACGGATCATCAGCCCGGATGCACACCGGGTCCGGGAATGGACACTGGATCGATCCCGCCTGCAAAAACAGCGGCAGTGGTGGCAACGCTGGCTGGGCATTCAGCCCGCCCTGCCCGGGCTGGGCGAACTGGCCCGGTCATGGTAACGCTCAAGCAACGCGCCTGGTCCGAGCGCACCGCCTGGCAACTGGAACAGCGCGGCATCCACCCGCTGCTGGCCCGCATCTACGCCGCACGCGGCATACAGCATGCGGAGCAGATCAGCACCCGCATGGAAGACCTGGTGCCGCCCGGTGCACTCAAGGGGCTTGAAGCGGCAGCGGCCCTACTGGCAGAGGCCATTGTGGCCGGCCGGCGCATCTGCATCGTGGCCGATTATGATGCCGACGGTGCCACCGCCTGTGCCGTGGCCATGCGCGGGTTGCGCCTACTCGGTGCACAACCCGATCGCCTCAATTATTTTGTACCCGATCGTTTCAAGCTGGGCTACGGCCTCACACCGGCTATCGTCGATCTTGTCGCTCAAGATCACAGCGGCAAACCCGACCTGCTCGTCACGGTCGACAACGGCATCGCCAGCATTGATGGCGTTGCCCATGCACAGGCCCTGGGGATGCAGGTCGTCATTACCGATCACCACCTGCCCGGTGACACATTGCCAACCGCCGATGCCATCGTGAACCCGAACCAACCGGGTTGCGATTTTCCGTCCAAAAATCTGGCCGGTGTGGGCGTGATGCTCTACACCCTCATGGGAGTCCGCCAGACGCTGCGTCAGCGTAGCTGGCCCGCGGCTGATCGGGCTAATCTGGGCACGCTGCTGGATCTGGTGGCCTTAGGCACCATTGCCGACGTAGTCCCGCTGGATGCCAACAACCGGATTCTGGTAGCCAATGGGCTTGCGCGCATCCGGCAACGTCGCTGTTGCCCGGGTATCCTGGCGCTATACGCCGTGGCTGGCAAACAGCCGGACCGTGCACAATCAACTGACCTTGGTTTTTTACTCGGCCCGCGTCTCAATGCTGCCGGCCGTATGGATGATATGCGCATTGGCATCCGCTGCCTGCTCACCGATGACATGGGCGAAGCCCTCAAACTCGCTCAGGAGCTCGATCGCCTGAACATCGCACGACGCGCCGTCGAACAGCAGATGAAATCAGATGCGGCATCAATCCTGAATCACCTGGATATCCACACCACGGCCGGTATCAGCCTGTACGACGCTACCTGGCACGGGGGCGTGGTCGGCATCCTCGCGGGCCGCATCAAGGAACAAATGCATCGGCCAACAATTGTGTTTGCCGGCGATGGCAGCGGCCAGATCAAGGGCTCGGGTCGGTCAATCCCCGGATTGCATCTGCGCGATGCGCTGGATCACCTGACCAAACTTTACCCGGATCTCATTCTCAAATTTGGCGGTCACGCCATGGCCGCAGGGTTAACAATCCGTGAATCCGACTTTCCGCTATTCCAGCGCGCCTTTGACGCACTGGTAGATCAGCTCTTACCACTTGAGGCGCGTCAACAAAGCCTCGGCGTCGATGGCGCCCTCGGCGAAGGCGACCTGAATCTGAACAGCGCACGGCTGCTGGCCGATGGCATTTGGGGCCAGGGATTTCCCGCGCCGGTTTTTGCGAACAAATTCCAGATCCTCGAATCACGGCTTCTGCAGGACAAACACCTCAAACTCACCGTGGGTAGCGGATCCCAACGTATAGATGCCATCCGCTTTAATGACACCACCGTTCCAACCGCAGAGGACACACTGGCCTACGTGCTCGATATCAACCACTATAACGGGGTCGAACGGCCGCAGTTACGTATTGAAGCAATTGTGAGCAGTTGAAACAAGATGGCCGCCCTCAGGCGGCCATGTCTTACCGAGACAAAGTCCGATTAGCCCAGCATCAACCGGTTGATCTTGCGAACAAAACCGGCCGGGTCGTCGATCTGCCCGCCCTCAGCGAGCAAGGCCTCATCGAACAGGACCGATGCATAGTCGTCAAAGTGACCGCCCTCGTTGGGTAACAGCTCCATCTTTTTGAGCATGGGGTGTTGTGGGTTGATCTCGAGAATGGGTTTAAAGTCCGGTGCGTTCTGCCCCATCATCTTTAAAATGCGCTGCAGGTTGGCACCCGGATCCTGCTCATCGGCGACCAGACAGGCCGGCGAATCGGTCAGGCGATGCGTCACGCGCACTTCTTTCAACTTGTCGCCCAACGATTTCTGGATGCGCTCGACCAGATCCTTGGCCGAGGTTTCGGCCGCCGCGCGGGCCTGCTTCTCGCTGGCGTCTTCCAGCTCGCCCAGATCGAGACCGCCCTTGGCCACCGACTGCAGGCTCTTGCCGTCGAAATCTCGCAGATGGCTGACCAGCCATTCGTCGACACGGTCTGAGAGCAGCAGAACCTCGATACCCTTTTTGCGGAAGATTTCGAGATGCGGGCTGTTCTTGGCCGACTGGAAGGTTTCTGCCGTGACGTAATAGATCTTGTCCTGGCCAGGCTTCATCCGTGAGACGTACTCAGTTAACGAGACCTTCTGTTCCGGGTTGTCCGTGGTGGTGGTCGCAAAACGGAGCAGCTTGGCGATTCGTGCCTGATTGGCCTGATCCTCGCCCACACCCTCTTTGAGCAACTGACCGAACTGGTTCCAGAAGGTTTCGTATTTGTCGGCACTGTTTTCGGCCAGCTCTTCGAGCAGACCCAGCACGCGCTTGGTGCAACCCGAGCGGATCTGTTCGATGTCTTTGCTCTCTTGAAGAATCTCACGCGATACGTTGAGCGGCAGATCAGCGACATCGACCACACCGCGTACAAAACGCAGATAGACCGGCAACAACTGTTCGGCATCGTCCATGATGAAGACGCGCTTCACATACAGCTTGATGCCGTGACGGGCGTTGCGGTCCCACAGATCGAACGGCGCCTGCGAAGGCACATACAGCAGCTGGGTATATTCATGGCGCCCCTCGACACGGGCATGCACCCAGGTCAGCGGTTCCTGATAGTCGTGCGCGACGTGCTGATAGAAGGCTTTGTATTCTTCATCGGTCACCTCACTCTTTGGGCGCGCCCAGAGCGCGCTGGCCTGGTTCACGGTTTCTTCATCGCCGGTGGCCTTCATGGCCTTGGCTTCTTCGTCCCACGATTCCTTGACCATGCGGATCGGCAAGGCAATGTGATCAGAATACTTGCGCAGAATCTCGCGAATCTTCCAGCCGTTGAGCAGGTCCGCCTGTTCTTCGCGAAGGTGCAGAATGACTTCCGTACCCCGACCGGCGTGTTCGATATCGGCCACGGTGTACTCACCCTCACCGCCCGAAATCCACTCCACACCTGCGGATGCCGGCGCCCCGGCTTTGCGGCTGCGGACGGTGACCTTGTCGGCCACGATGAACGACGAATAGAAGCCCACGCCAAACTGGCCAATGAGATTGGCATCCTTTTGTGCATCACCGGTCAGCGAGGAGAAGAATTCCTTGGTGCCCGACTTGGCAATGGTGCCGAGGTGGGCAATGGCTTCATCCTTGGTCATCCCGATGCCGTTATCGGCGATGGTGATCGTTTTGGCATCGGCGTCAATCAGAACGCGAATGCCGAGCTCGGGATCGTTTTCAAATAAACCGGGGTTGGCCAGTGCCTCATAGCGTAGTTTGTCGCAGGCGTCCGAGGCATTGGAGACCAATTCGCGCAGGAAGATTTCCTTGTTGGAATACAGCGAATGGATCATCAGCTGCAACAGCTGTTTGACTTCGGCCTGAAATGCCTTGGTTTCGGTATGTGTGGTCATAAGTATTTGAATCAGAAGAGTTGAACACGGGTTGCCCCATCAATTGAGGGCAACAGCCGGATTTTCAAGCGCTAAAGGCCGGGGTCGAAGCCCGGCACAGCCAGCGTGACATACGAGACCTCGAGGATTTCCAGCTCCCGTGCCCCCTGCGGGCTCATGAACCGGGCCACATCGCCCTCGCGTAGCTTGATCAGGGATCGGGCCAGCGGCGATACCCAGCTGATCCAGCCCCGGGCCGGATCAGCCTCTTCGATGCCCACAATGCTGTAGGTGGCCTCTGCGCCTGCCTCATCACACACCACCACCGTGGCACCAAAGAAAACCTGGGTCTGATGGGGTTGCGCGAGGGGGTCGACCACGTGGGCATCTTCAAGCCGCTTCATCAGAAACCGGATCCGGCGGTCGATTTCGCGCAAGCGTTTCTTACCGTACAGGTAATCACCATTCTCCGAGCGATCCCCATTGGAGGCCGCCCATGAGACGATCTCGACGATCTTGGGTCGCTCGGTCTTAACCAGATACTCCAGCTCGTCACGCAAACGTGCGTGGCCGCCCGGTGTCATGTAATGGCGTTGTTCTGAGGTCATCATTTCACAAAAAATTCATTCGTCAGCGCGACAAACCCCTTGCCAGCCAAATCGTTGCGGCGCAACATGGTGTCTGTGATTTTACGCAGTTCGGGAACATATCATGACAGACAGCCCCCGCAACCATAGCCTCGCCGGACTCAAGGGTCTGGTCGTCGGCATCGCCAACCCGCAAAGCATTGCCTGGGGCTGTGCCGAAGCGTTCCGAGCGGCCGGTGCCGAACTGGCGATCACCTATCTCAACGCCAAGGCCGAGCCCTATGTCCGGCCGCTGGCCGAATCGCTGAGCGCCAATCTGGTGCTGCCGATGGATGTGGAAAACGATGCCGAGGTCGAGGCGGTTTTCAAGGCCATCGAGGCGCAATGGGGCCAGCTCGATTTTCTACTGCACTCGATTGCATTCGCGCCATTGCAGGATCTGCATGGACGCGTGGTGGATTCCTCTCGGGAGGGCTTTAGCCGGGCGATGGATATCTCCTGCCACAGCCTGATCCGCCTGGCGCGTTTGGCGGCACCCCTCATGAAGGATGGCGGCGCGATCATGACCATGAGTTACGAAGGCGCCAACCGGGTCGCCCCGCATTACGGCATTATGGGATTGGCCAAGGCCTCCCTCGAAGCGGCCACCCGCGCACTTGCCGCCGAACTGGGGCCGAACCGGATCTCAGTCAACGCCATCTCTCCCGGACCAATCGCCACCCGCGCTGCTTCCGGCATCCGCGATTTTGACAGCCTCATGCAGGATACAATCGACCATGCGCCGCTGCATCGCCTGGTCACCATCGAAGAAGTCGGCGCACTCGCCACCCTGCTTGCTAGCCCGGCCGGTCGCGCTATCACCGGTGATGTGATCATTGTTGATGCCGGCCGGCACATCATGCTCTGACACACCCCATACCCCGTCTTAATATAGGTTCACACCATGCCGCACGCATCGCACCCCACCCACAACAGCAAACCGGACGCAACGACCGAGCTGGTGGAGAACCGCCCTTTTTCCGAGATCAAGATTGGTGATAGCGCCACGGTCACCCGGACGATTACGCTGGATGACCTAAAACTATTTGCGGCCGCCACTGGTGATGCCAACCCGGCGATGATCGACCCGCAATTTGCCGATAGCAGCATTTATCGTGAGGTCGTTGCTAACGGCATGTGGTCTGGTGCCATGCTGGTTAATCTGCTGGGGTGCCAGTTGCCCGGGCTAGGGACGATACTGGTCGACCAGAACCTGCGCTTTTTGCGGCCCATCATGGTGGGCGACACGGCCACCTTCAAAATCACCGTCGAACGCAAATATGAACGCACCCAGCACGTGCTGTTTGATGCCGAGGTCATTCTCGAAAGCGGGTTACGCGCCATCACCGGCACCCTTGAGGTGCTGGCCCCGACTGAAAAGATTATTCGCCCGCGCGTGAGCGTGCCCGAAGTCATTCTGTCTAATCGTGACGAACGCTTTCAGTCATTCATCAACCAGGCCAAGGGGCTTCCCCCGGTGGTCACCGCCGTGGTCCACCCGTGCGATGCCGAATCGCTGCGTGGCGCTGTGCTGGCAGCGCAGAATGGCCTGATCGAACCGATTCTGGTCGGCCCCTCGGCCCGACTACTGGAATGCGCAGCCGATGCCGGTGTGGACATCAGCCCCTACCGGATCGTGGACACCGCCTACAGTCAGGAATCGGCCCGGGTGGCGGTCGAAATCGTCAACAACGGTGAAGCCGAAGCCCTGATGAAAGGCAGTCTGCATACCGACGAATTGATGAGTGCCGTAGTCAGCCGTGCCAGCGGTCTGCGCACGGCGCGTCGTCTGTCACATGTCTTCCGTATGGCCGTCGAGACCTACGCCAAGCCCCTTCTGATCACCGATGCCGCCATCAATATTCACCCGGATCTGGAGGCCAAGGTTGATATCGTCCAGAACGCAATTGATCTGGCGCATGTGCTGGGCATCGCGGAGCCCCGCGTCGCCATTCTTTCAGCGGTTGAAACAGTGAACCCGAAGATCCAGTCGACCATTGATGCAGCCGCACTCTGCAAGATGGCTGACCGCCGGCAGATTACCGGGGGCGTACTGGATGGCCCACTGGCCTTTGATAATGCGATCTCGGCCGATGCGGCCCGGACCAAAGGGATCAAATCGCCGGTTTCCGGCATTGCCGACATTCTGGTCGTTCCGGATCTGGAATCCGGCAATATGCTGGCCAAGCAGCTCGAATATCTGGCCAGTGCCGTGCCGGCAGGCATCGTGCTGGGCGCCAAGGTGCCGATTATCCTGACCTCGCGCGCAGACAATGCCGAGAGCCGCATGGCCTCCTGCGTGATTGCGGTGCTTATGGCTAACGCTAACCGCCAAAAACAAACGCCGGCCTAGGCCGGCGCTGTAAAGGGTCGCTGCCGGATCAGTCGTTGGCGTCTTCAGCCGGCCAGTTCTTGATGAAGTTCTTGAGCATCCGGTTCTCGAAACCCTGCTCTTCAAGCACGGCTTTGGCAACGTCCATGAACGACACCACGCCCATCAGCACCTTGCCGTCCATTACAGGCACGTAGCGCTGGTGATGGTTCACCAGCAGCTCGCGTACGGCTTCGATGGGCATATCCGGACGCGCGACCACCGGA